>CAYWGR010000009.1:55475-55727 GCA_964458015.1 uncultured Planctomycetaceae bacterium | reverse complement strand
GAATTCCTCGTCGTCGCTAAACAGACTGGCAGCCCTGCTCATCGCGGCAGCCAAACGCCGAAGGCTGATATAGTTGCTGCGTCCTTTCACCAAAACCGCCGAAAACTCCAACGGTATGACGCTGTTCAACAGCGGCAAATCCTTTTGCATCAACTGCTCTTGAAGACTGATCGTGTGGGTGGCCACAACCACGCGGCGCGTCTTTTTTGTTTCGTCATCTTCCTCCGTCGCCTCTTGACCGGCCACCGCAAG
>CAYWGR010000009.1:20037-55465 GCA_964458015.1 uncultured Planctomycetaceae bacterium | reverse complement strand
ACCTACGCCGGTTCCCGCCTCGACCACTAAATGATGCCGCCGGCGAATCGCGCAATCCACCGCCTCGGCCATATCGACCTGCTGGCTGCGATGCTCGTAATTCGGTAGCCGGGCCGCAATCCGTCCGCCCGGTCCAAGTATTTCCGTAGGTGAAAACATAGGCTACAGCCTACAGCAAAAGGCAAACAGCGACTAGGTTAGAGGCTAGATAAACGGCAATCGGCAATAGGTTCGGCAATAGGTTAGGAACAAAAACACCGGCGGCAACTTCGTACACTTCCCTTATCCCCTTATCCCTCTCCACTCTCCAACTGTTTCCCGCTATACTTTACACCTAAGGAGGGAGCCTCGAATGTCGATTCAATTTCGTTGCCACGAATGTGGCCGATTGCTGAAAACCGATGACGCGACGGCAGGTCGCCAGGCCGCATGCCCCGAGTGCGGCGCGCTAACCACCGTGCCGAGCGATGTGGAACCGGCCGGCACACCCCCACGTTTGGCCCCATTGACGACCGAGGCACCCGCTTTTCCAACCCAAGCATCCAATAATCCATTTAGCCCGGCTGCCACGGCCCAAGACTCGGAGAATCCCTATCAATCGCCGGGTGTTTTTAAGCACCAGATCCTGCCCGGCCAAGCTGATCCACTGGCAGCCGAGCGAATTGCCGCCCCGGCCAACGCCTTGCTGGCAACCGGCATCATCAACGTCATTCTGCACTCGGCCGTGATCCTTTTATATTCATTCATGCTCGTCGAAATGCTCGGCATGAATCCTCCCCAAGGCCAAGATACCGCAAGCCTGGCACTCGGCTGCGGCATGTTTATTGCGGCCTCGTTGGTCGGCTTGCTGATGGATCTCGTACTGCTGATCGGCGCATGGAAAATGAAAAAACTAGACAATTATCTCTTGTCGGTCATCGCCTCGATCATCGCCATGATTCCATGTATTTCGCCATGCTGCCTGCTGGGCCTCCCCTTCGGCATTTGGGCCTTGCTGACGCTTAACGATAGTTCCATTAAATTGGCATTCCGAAATTGACGGAATTTGCCGAACCGAGACAAACCGCAACAGTCGGCCCCCCTCCGCCTCGGGAGAACTACAAAGTTGCCAAAAGCTGGCATTCTGAGCGCAGCGAAGAATCTATGTGAGCCTAGCCAAGTCCCTCAATACACCGATGAGATCCTTCGCTTCGCTCAGGATGACGGTTCCTCCGTGACCAAGGACTTTTCAGTTCTCCCCCCCTAGGCCTCCATTGTCTTCCACTTTTGGCCGAAAGTGGATAAAATCACCATTTGATATAGCATTCCACCTTTGTTTGCCCATTCCCCCACGTGATGCGAATGAGAAGCCGAGTCGTTGTATTTTTAGCGGTTGCCTGGATGTTGCTCAGCTCGACTGGCGCAGAAGCCCAGGATTGGGCCAAAGCGATGTTCGACCACACTTCGCACGATTTTGGCGTTGTCGCGCGCGGCGCCAAGGTTGAGCATCGGTTTATTGTTGAAAACATTTACGAGGAAAACGCCCACATCCAGTCGGTTTCGTCGAGTTGCGGCTGCTCGACGCCGCGGATCAACCAACAATCCCTCAAAACGTGGGAAAAGGCCGAAATTCTGGTAACCGTGGATACCCGAAATTTTCTCGGCCGCAAAGACGCCACCATCACGGTCGTCCTGGATCAACCGTTCGCGGCCGAAGTGCAATTGCACGTTCATACCTATATCCGCAGCGACATCGTTGTGCAGCCGGGCGCAATACTGTTCGGCACGGTAGCACAAGGCGGCGGGGCAAAGCAAGCGGCCGCGATCAACTACGCAGGCCGCAACGATTGGAAAATCCTGCGCGTCGAATGCACCAACCCTTCGCTCGAAGCCGTGGCATCCGAAACCAACCGTTCGCCGGGTTTGGTCAATTACAGCTTTTCCGTCCAACTGAAGCCCGACGCACCGCCGGGCTATATCCGCGATCAAATCGTCTTGGTCACCAACGACTACGACACACAAGCCTCCCGCGTGCCGATTGCCGTGGAAGGTTTGGTTATGTCGGCATTAAGCGTTCGTCCTTCCCCGCTGATGATGGGCATCGCCGAGGTCGGAAAACCTGTTATCAGCAATCTTGTGGTCCAAGGACGCAAGCCGTTTCGCATCACGGGAATCTCTTCCAGCGACAAGCGATTCGAATGCAAGGCATCGAACGACGCCAAGACGGCGCACATTCTTCCGGTTACGTTTTTGGCGAAAGAAGCCGCGTCGTCGAACGATGTCGTGAAGGCAAAAATCCGCTTAGAAACCGATATGGCCGGCGCCGGAGCGGTTGAAGCCGACGTATCCGTGCAACTAGGGCCTCCGAAGTCTGCGCCCTAGCTTTTTTAAGCAACTTTCAAATCAACGCTGCACTTATCCGGCATGTTAATCCCTCGGGAAAACATGCGCTAGTTCGCCGAATGGAATCGCGGCGTTGAATTGAAATGCTTTTTTCTCTTCCGCGGCGTTTATTTTGCCCCCATCGACTCGCACGATCATGGGGTTGAGGCGGCGCGACGCTTCCAACCGGCATAACCGCAACATTCTCTCGGAGGGAGACCGTATAAACCGTATGAATTCCCCCCCTTCCTTGTAGAAATTATCTCCTATTGTTACGTATTCCACTCAACAATTTACTCGCTTGGGGCACAACAGGGAGAAATACACATGCGGTTCAGAAATAAGATTCTCATTCTTGCGGTTTCGGGCATTGTACTGACCGGCATTACCGTCATTAGCGCCGTTCTTTATCAAGAAACCACGCTGAATCAGCACATCACCCAAGAGCTGAACTCTTTGGCGCAGTCGGAATGCAGCAAGGTGGCCAAGGACGTTTATCTGATGCTACGAGTGCAAGAGGAAGGCATCAGGAAAAAGCTAGCGGCAAACCTCAACGTCGCCAATGAGTTGCTAGAGAGCGCGGGCGGCGCATCCATCGCGAAAAAGCAAGTAACGTGGCACGCCGTTAATCAAATTTCCAAACAAAAACAAGAAATTTCCCTGCCGGAGATGTTGCTGGGCAAGGAGTGGCTGGGACAAAACAGCGATAGCAACCGCCCTTCTCCCTTGGTCGATAAGGTGCAAGCCCTGTTAGGCGATACTTGCACGATTTTCCAACGCATGAATGAACAGGGAGACATGCTGCGGATCTGCACAAACGTCAAGCAAAAAGATGGGAGCCGTGCGATCGGAACGTATATTCCGGCCCATAATGCGGATGGCACCGTCAATCCGGTGATCAACGCGACCTTGCAGGGCGAGACTTTCGTAGGCCGGGCTTTCGTCGTCGATCGTTGGTATCTCGCCGCCTATAAGCCGATTTTGGACGCTCATAAAAAAGTAATCGGTCTTCTATACGTCGGCGTGAAGCAAGAGGCGATGCCCGAATTGCGACAAGGAATTATGGATATCGTGGCCGGAAAAACAGGGTACGTCTACATATTGGGAGGCTCCGGCGATCAGAAGGGACGCTACATCGTCTCCTCCAAGGGCGAACGCGACGGCGAGAATATCTGGGACGCCCAGGATGCGGAAGGCAATCTTTTCATTCAGTCGATTATCGCCAAGGCACGCGCCACGAAAAACGGCAGTTGCGATTTCGAACACTACCCCTGGCGCAACAAGGATGAAAAGCAAACCCGCAGGAAATTGGCGGCCGTTACCTATTTCGAGCCTTGGGATTGGGTTATCGGCGTGGGAGCTTATGAAGACGATTTCCAAGATGCCCAAGCAAAAGTTGCTCAAGCCTTGCATCAACTGGTCTACTGGAGCATTTACGGAGCTTTGGGCGCCATGGTGTTGTGCGGCGCGGTTACTTATGTCTCGGCCGGCCGCATCACGGCCCCCTTGATCCGCGCCATGGGCATGATGGAAGCCGTGGCCGATGGCGATTACACCCAGCGCTTGGCCGTCACGGGCAAGCAGGATGAAATCGGCCGATTGTCGGTGGCGATCAACAAGGCCGTTGGAGCCGCCGGCGACGCCCTCGAAGGCGTCAAGCAGGCTGCCGAGCGCGAAAAAGTAGCCGCCGAACGTGAGAATGCGATTAAACATGAACAAATGGAGAAGGAACGCCACTACGCGGAATTGTTGCGGAACAAGGTGGACCATTTGCTGGACGTCGTGCGTTCAGCGGCCCACGGCGATCTCACGAAGAGTGTCCGGGTGGAAGGCAACGAGGCAATCGACGAATTGGCCGGCGGCATCCGACAGATGCTGACCGATTTGGCCGGGTTGATTTCCAATGTCACCGACAGCGCCGTTCAGTTCACCGAGGTTTCCCGCTCCGTGGCCGAGGGTTCCCAGGAACTGGCGCAAGGCTCGCAAAATCAAAGCGCGAGCGTTGAAGAGATCACCGCGGCGATTCAGGAATTGACTCGATCGATCGCCGCCGTGAAGGACAATGCCGCCGTAGCCAACCGCATGGCCGACGACACCAGTCATCTGGCCGAAGAAGGCGGAACCATGGTCCGGCAATCCATCGAAGCCATGCGATTGATCAGCGCCAGTTCGGACAAGATCCGCGAAATCATGCAGGTGATCTCGGAGATCGCCAACCAGACGAATCTGCTTGCCTTGAACGCGGCCATTGAAGCCGCAAGGGCCGGCGAACATGGCATGGGCTTCGCCGTCGTTGCCGATGAAGTGCGGAAATTGGCCGAACGTTCCAATCATGCCGCGGGCGAAGTCGCCCAACTCATCAAGGAGTCGTCGCAACGTGTGACCGAAGGCGCGAAGCTTAGCGAACAAACCGACGCTTCTCTCCATAAAATTATCGAAAGCGTCGGCATGACCGCGTCGAAAATCCGTGAAATTGCCCAGTCTACCGCGGAGCAAGCCGCGACTTCCTCGGAAGTATCCAAAGCCATTGAAAACATCTCCCAAGTCACCGAACGATCGGCCGCCAGCAGCGAAGAAATGGCTGCGGGAAGCGAGGAATTGGGCGCTCAAGCCAACACGCTCCACGACCTCGTTGGACGGTTCAAAGTTCGATAATCTTTTGGGTGGGACATGCGGTTTGCTTGATGTTATTGTTTATCTGCAATACTTTGAAACCGATCCGCAACGCTTGAACATTCTCCAGTCATCCGTTGAACCATCGGCGTCTAAGAGTACGTACGGCAATAGCACTCAAACCGCATGTCTTTTTTTCCAACATTTGCCTGGTCCATGAACTGGGGCCGGGACGTCGCTCCAAGGCCGGCCGAATCGGACAGATCGGTCGGCCTTGTGGTTCGTGACGCAAAAATCGAAGTCTCAAGAGCGTCAAAATTGCTGCAAACGCCCCCCCGACACAAGGGATTTTTTTATTATCTGTCAAAACCGCCGACCCGCCCCCCCGATAGATAAACTAAGTTTATTTAGGCGACCTGATATTATTGATGTTTGCTTGGATAATGAACTGGCCAGTCAACCATTTGGCCCTATTTCCGGCCTTCCGTTGGTCGGCCTAGGTTCATTGATTGTGCAAATATCAATAAGGGGGGTTATTCATGCAGCTACGTACCAAGATTTTCATTCTCAGCACGTCGGGAATCATATTGACGAGTTTGACCATCGTTGGAATCGTCCAATTTCAGGAAAGGCTCCTCGATCAGCAAATCACCGAGGAATTAGATATCCAGGCACGTTCCGAGTGCAGCAAAATTGCCAAAAATGTTTATCTGATGTGCCGGTTGCAAGAACAAAACTCGCTTAAAAAAACCAGCACCAATCTTAATATCGCCAATGAGTTGCTGATGCACTATGGGGTATCCTTCTCGTCCGAAGCGGTCGAATGGACCGCAATCAATCAATTCACGAAGGGAAGCAAAAAAATCGTCCTGCCGAAAATGTTTGTCGGCGGGCAGTGGCTTGGCCAAAATAGCGATCCCAACGTTCCCTCTCCTTTCGTTGACAAAATCCAGTCCTTAACAGGCGATACCTGCACCATTTTCCGGAGGATGAATCCGGAAGACGACATGATTCGAGTTTCCACGAATGTCAAACAGAATGACGGATCTCGAGCCATCGGCACCTACATACCGGCCATTAATCCCGACGGAACGCCCAATCCCGTCATCAGTACGACATTACGCGGCGAAACCTATGTCGGACGAGCATATGTCGTTAATACCTGGTGCATCGCCGCCTATAAACCCATCCTAAACTCTCAAAAACAAATCATCGGCCTGCTTTATGTGGGCGTAAAACAGGAAGACATTCCCGAGTTGCGGCAAGGACTTTTGGAAATAATTGCAGGCAAATCGGGATATGCCTACATCCTCGGCGGTTCGGGATCTCAAAAAGGACGTTATATTCTCTCCGCCCGCGGCGAACGCGACGGCGAAGATATCTGGGATGCCAAGGATGCGGAGGAGCGATACTTCATCCAGTCGATCATCCAAAAAGCACGTACCACGAAAAATGGCGAATGCGTTTTTGAACGGTATCCTTGGCGCAACTTCGGAGAACACCAAGCACGTTGGAAAGTGGCCGCCGTCACCTATTACGAGCCCTGGGATTGGGTCATCGGCGTGGGTGTCTACGAAGATGACTTTTATGACGCGAGAACCAGAGTGACTTATACCTTCCAGGAAATAGTGCTTTGGAGCATTGTGGGAGCCTGCGTTGCCCTACTCCTCTACGGAGGCATAGCGGTGCTGTTTATTCGGCGTATTGCCGCCCCGTTAAATCGGGTTGTAATAACCATGGAAGCGGTTGCCCACGGCGATTACACCCGACGCATGCGTGTTACCGGCAAAAAAGATGAAATCGATCGAATGTCCACGGCGATCAACCGAGCAATCGCAACCACCGCCAAGATCATGGATGATCTCAAGGAAACAGAGAACCACCATCAAAAAAGCCCCCCAAAATAGCTCTGGCGAATGGCGAAGACTTCCGGCCGGGGGACTGGACACTCCTTGGACGTTCGCTACACTGGAAATCATTGGTTTTTCCCCTTTGCCACTGTTCTAATACGATTTCCCATTCAAAGTTGCGTGATCATCCCAGGGAGCAGCCTTTTCCTCCTGGTAAACAGGCCGCAACACGCAGGTTTGAATTGGAATTTGTATCATAGTTCGCGGGCGAGAAATTGGCTTGTTTTTCGCCGGCGGCGGGGTTTCTATCTCACAAGTCGAATCAGGATGTGATCATGGAAAAACGTGTGTATAATTTTTCGCCAGGTCCGGCGGTGCTCCCACTTCCCGTTCTCCAAGAGGCTCAACGCGATTTGTTGGCCCTGCCGGGTACGGGCATCTCGATTTTAGAGATCAGCCACCGCTCGAAAGCCTTCGACAAGATCATCAATCAGGCCGAGGCTAATATACGCACTCTCTTGGGTGTTCCGAATAACTACCGCATTCTGTTCCTCCAAGGCGGCGCCCTTTTGCAGTTCGCCATGATTCCCATGAATCTGCTCCGGGGAACCGGCAAGTCGGCCGATTATATCGTCAACGGCACATGGAGCAAAAAAGCCCACGACGAAGCCAAAACCCAAGGCCCCATCAATGTGGCATGGGACGGCAAGCCCACCAACTTCAATCGCGTTCCCCAACAAAGCGAATTGAAGCTCGATCCGAACGCCGCCTACGCCTACATGACCTCGAATGAAACGATCCAGGGCGTGCAGTATCAAACCGAGCCCAACGTGGGCAATGTCCCCCTGGTTTGCGATGCCTCTTCCGATTTCCTGTCGCGCCCCCTGCCGATCGAAAAATACGGCATCTTGTATGCCTGCGCCCAGAAAAACGCCGGCCCGGCAGGCGTCACGATCGTCATCATTCGCGACGATCTGGTCGAGCGCTCGCCCGCCGATCTGCCTTCGATGGTCAATTACAAGATCATGGCCGAGGGCAAGTCCTTGCTGAACACGCCCCCCACGTTTTCCATCTACGTGGTCAAACTGGTGACCGATTGGCTTCTGAACGAAATCGGCGGCCTCGAAAAGATGGAAGCCATCAACCGCGGCAAGGCCAAGCTGCTCTACGATGTGATCGACCAATCGAACGGCTTCTACCAGGGACATGCGGAAACTTCCTGCCGGTCGATGATGAATGTGCCTTTCCGGCTGGCCAATCCGGCCCACGACGAACCGTTCCTGAAGCAAGCGGCCGAACGCGGCCTGCAAGAGCTGAAGGGCCATCGTTCCGTCGGCGGTTGCCGCGCGTCGATCTACAACGCCATGCCCGTCGAAGGCGTCCAGCTTTTGGCCGATTTCATGCAGGATTTCTGCAAGAAAAACCAATAGCCCTGCGTTTGAGAGTGCGTCTTGAAAAATCTCCCCTCTCCCGATTTCGGGAGAGGGGTTTATTTTGCCGACCTGCTCTGAGACCTACACATAGTGGCGACAATTCCTTCCGACCCATCGCACGACCGCCCTGCAACGAAGGCGCTCTCATCGCCCGAGCATCGGCGATTGATTTTTGTACTTCTGATTTTTAGCATCCTGGGCGGATGGCTTGTGCGAAATTCCGACGCCCTCCCCTCGGTTAATTGGTGCTATGCCTATAGGCCGTCGGATTTCGATAGCTGGGCGATCACGGTCGCCTTTGTGCAAAATCTGAGAATTCCCATTCCGCTTCCATTGGCACTCTCGGAAATCGCTTCCTACAATCTATTCGGCAGCGATATCCTGATCACGCGATTTGCTTATCGGGCGGCCCTCGTGTTTTCTTTCGTGCTTGCAATCTATCTGGCCTCGCCTTTGCGATGGAAAACAGCCGCCTCCTTCCTGCTTTCCTTCGTTTTTTTGTGGTCTACGGTGCTGATTCATCCTGGAAATCCTCAGCTTTACGACATTTTCTTCCCGCTGTTTTTTCTGGCGTATATCGTTTTGCTCCTGCGGATCGTTCGCGAACCGCCTTCGCCGGCTTTCTGTAAAAAAACGGCCATGCTTTGCCTTGCGGCGGGTTTCGCCTTGTCGATGACGGAATTCATGCGCCCCTTCGTGATCTTTTTGCTTCCTCTCCTTGTGTTGGGCGCTTGGCAATCGCTTCGAGACAGACCATTGATTTATTTTCTTTGTCTTTTGATGCCGGTTGTGTTGCTTTCCGGAACTTGGCATGTTCATCTTTTCTGCCGTCACGGTCAAATTACCATCAATAACCATTCGGGCTACAATTTGATCCGTGCATGGCCAATGGTCGAACGGCCGGAATTGACGCCAGAATCGGTAGACCCAGCCCCGCGCATGCAACGCTGGGCAAGTGCAAACGCCCCCGAGCATTTCGAAAACAGCCAGCGACTTCAGCGGGCAGTGCTTTGCTACATTGCCGAAAATCCCGTGGCCAGCTTTCGACATGGGCTAATGCTTCTAGGACGTTTTTTTGCTCCGCAAACCGACCTCTGCGAAAAACATCCCGAATCGGCATTATTTCTTCTCTACGCTCCAATGGTATGGGCGACGGCTCTTTGGCTGGCCGTTAATGCTTTCCTGCTGGGCCTCCCTATAGTGCGACATCCCCTGCTTACCCTAGGCAGGCCCGAAAACATGCTTCTGCTTACGACCATTCTCTCGATTTTGATCATGGCATTGGGTGAAGACGGCGAACAGGCTCGATTTCTGATCTCTGTTCTGCCACTATTGGCAGCTCTGCCATCCAGCTATGCCTGGGAACAGCCCCTGACAAGCCGCTTGCCTTGCTGATCTCCCGGATTGCAACGGATCGGTTAAGCCAACGTTTTTGGGCTTATTTCCATTATCCTGCTGACCGGCCTCCGATCCTTGACCATCCAGGGAACAATAGGAAAATTACGCAATTTACAGCGACACACAAATGCTGCTCTTGACTGAAACTTAGTATCGTATTAGCTTTTTGAAAAATTAATGGCGTGGAATACCATCAAATTCACGTTTGGTTGGACGTCGGCAGTTTGATCTTCCATGCATCTTACGAATACCAGGGAGGGTCATTTCGTATGCGATTTCTGCGATACTGCCGAACAATTCCCCGCGCTGCCATACTTCTTGGCTTTGTTTCCATAGCCAACGTGTTTCTATTAGCACTATTCTTCTCCCATCTCCAATACTCGAACATAACGTTTTCAGGGAATTTCGCGATCGGCGCCTTTGCGCTGTTTTGCCAGATTCTTTTCGAAATAACTCTGCCTATTGGCGTTGGGCTCTTTTGCTTGTCCCGATCGTGGCCCTGGCGGATCCTGGCCTACATGATCGCACTTGGGCAACTTGCGGTCATGGTTACTCAAGTCACAGCCTATATGCTTACATGCGAACTTATCACTAGCCTGGCGATCAGAAACATTTACCACATCGCTCTGGTATTGAACACCACCAGGATTGCCTTGCTCATCATCTTGGCATTGTGTTCAGCAGCATTTATCTGGATCTGCGAGCGAGCCCCCACTTCGTTGCGCAAATACTCCGGCAAAACAATTGCGGCTGCCATTCTTTTTTTCGTGGTATGCGGAACCGCGAATTTTATCCTCCCGACAAGCATGACAGGCACGCGAGATTCGTTTCTCATTGCAAACAACCTTGATCCGCTCTCTCCTGGTCTTGCGCTCTGTGATGTGTTGTATGACATTCTCTGGGATCGTCTCCATCCGAATATCGTCAAAGACGGTTTGAACGTGGCTCTAACCCCCGCTGATCTTAATAGAGCACAAGCTTGTGGGATTTCTCTTGACACAACAAAACCGTTCCCACTCATCCACGAAAAAATATACCACGGCGGCCTGCCCTTTGCCTCACGCCCCAACACAACAAAAAAACCCAACATCATTGTGATGTTCACGGAAGGCTATTCCGCACGGCTTGTGGGAAGCTATGGAGGCCCCTACCCGGATCTTACTCCTCATATCGACGCCTTTGTCAAACACCCTTGGACGATGCAAGTTAAAAACTATTACAACCACACGGCTGCAACCTACCGAGGCATCCACGGCCAACTTTGCTCTTTGTATCCTTGCGTAGAAGGACTGAACTCCAGCACGGAAAAACAAGTCGGTTATTTCGGCCTCGTAAACATTCTCCATCAACTCGGATATTCAACCAATTTTCTGGATACCCACCGAAAAAAAGCGGCATACATCGATGAAATGGTCCGTGATCTTGGCATACAAAACGTGCTTACGGCCGAGGAATTGGGTCCTCGATATCTTGCCAATGCCGAACCCCTGCGTTACGACGCATTAAGCGATCATCAGCTCTACCAATCTCTTATTGGATTCCTGAAAGATCGCGAGAAAGCTGCGACAACCAGTGATGCTCCTTTCTTTGTGGCTCTCTATAACCTCGAGACCCACGCCATGTGTAAGGTTGCTTCCGACGGAGTTTGTTACCGGGATAGCAACAACTATACTTTAGACACCGTTCACAATCTGGACGACGCATTCGGCCTTTTTTGGGAAGCGTTCCAAAAATCTCCGTTGGCCAAAAATACCATCGTCGTATTCACCGCCGACCATTGCCATTTCCCAGAACCTTCTTATGTGGAGGCAGTGACTCCCTTTGATCCCAATTACAAGCGGATTTTCTTCGATACCATCCCTTTGGTCATTTATGACCCCACGCATAATCTCCCGGAAACTTTCGATGCACAGTACACTACATCGATCGACTTCACCCCATCGCTCGTACACATGTTAGGCTTCCCCAACCAACCGAATCCATTTTTAGGGGCATCCATCTTCGACTCCGAAACCAAGAATACTCGCGGATTCGGCATTGCCTACTTCGATAATCGCTTTTATCTTTCCTGCGCCAAGGGCATTCAAATACTAGGCCAGGATACTGAAGACGGCATGAAATTGCTGCAAATACAAAAAATCCTGAACTACACCAAAGCCTTAGAAAAGACAGGACGAATCTGGCCCGCAACGGACAACATCGCAATTGCCGGTCGTACAGGTGCGGTATCCGCCAAAAATAACGCCCCCAAGAACACGCAACTACTTGGGCAACATCATCAGCAATCGCTAAAATAGAACTTTCACAAGACTCGCGAAGGCAACATCAACGTCGATCGACCGTGGGAATAGTGAACCAACAGAAACAAATCTCACGTAATGATTGAGAATACTCATCTTCTGCACGGAAACGATGGTGCCGCAGGGCAAACACGATCTCCGATGGAAGCCTCCTCCATCCGCCGTCCTTGCACCGTAATTATTCCGGTCTTTAACGCCTTTCAGGAATCGTTAACCTGCCTCAAGAGCGTTCTCAAGAACACAAGCTCGGAACACCAAGTGTTCGTGATTGACGATTGTAGCCCCACGGGACGATTGAAAGACGTTTTGCCCAGCGATATCTCGAAGGATCCTCGCCTTTGCATTTTACGCAATGCCGAGAACCTCGGATTCGTGAAGACGTGCAATCTTGGAATGCAACGAAGCGACCCTGCCGACGTGGTGCTTCTCAACAGCGACACCGAGGTGTCGCCCGGTTGGCTGGATCGGTTGCAAGCGGCAGCCTACAGTCACAAGAACGTGGGAACAGTCACCCCCTTGACGAATAGCGGCACGATCTGCTCGGTGCCCGAATTTCTTAAAGACAACACCTTGCCGGCCGGATACGATTTTCACGAGTTCGCGAGCCTGATCGAAACGATATCTCCGCGAGAATATCCCGAGCTGCCCACTTGCGTCGGCTTTTGCGTCTATATCAAGCGCGAGGTGATCAACCGCATCGGCCTGTTTGATGCCGCAACCTTCGGCAAGGGCTACGGCGAGGAAAACGATTTTTCCTGCCGGCTTCGCGCCGCCGGTTACGTCGATATTCTAGACGATTCGACATTCGTATTTCATCACGGCCGAAAATCATTTCGTGCCGAGACCGAGCGTCTGATCGCCAGTCACGCGAAAATTTTGGCCGCCAAGCATCCGGATTACAATACCAGAGTCGATCGGTTCATCATCAAGAATCCGTTGCAGGGAATCCATGCCCGCATACGCAACGCCATGCTGCGGCGATGGAACGAGAAGGCCGATTTCGCCATATTGCATATTCTTCACAGCCGGCCCATCACCGGCAAATCGGCCGGTCTCCACGGAGGCATCGAATACCACGTGGCGGATCTGATGCGGATGATCCCCGAAGCGTCGCATTGGAGCCTTCACGCCTCTTGCGGCCAATACCGTCTGATTGCCCACATGCCGGGCGGCGAGCGAGAATACGCGGCGAACATCCACTCGACCGATCTGCACGGTCTGCTCTCTCCCGAACTTTTCGACGCAGTTCACGTGCATCACATCAATGGAATGAATTATCGAAATCTTGCCTCCGCGTTATTACGGCACGGACGCTATTTCATCTCACTCCACGACTTTCGTCTCTGTTGTCCCACGATCAATTTGCTCACGCTCGACGACCGCTTATGCAACGGGCGGGAATGCGCCTCGGCCTGCGGTGAAAATCCCGCGAAAATCGATTGGCTACGAGCGACGACCCGCAAGGTATTCCACCATGCGAAGGCCGTCTTTCATTTTTCGCAATCCACCAGGCAATACTATACACAGATCCTCGGCGGCGATTATCCCTGGCAACTCATTGAACACGGTCTCGATATGCCGACCACCGCGGCCGATAGCTCGATGGATTCCAACGACATCGCTAAACCCTCGGCACACAAGCCGATCAAGGTCGTTTTTCTAGGACGCATCGGCTACAACAAAGGCGCCGATCTGATTCGCAAGGTCGTGATGCATAACCGCCTTCCCTCCGGCCAACCCGTCGAATGGCACCTGATCGGCAGCATCGACGGTCGCGTCAGTCGAACGATGCATCAGCACGGTCGCTATGAAAGAAACAACTTGCCGGCGATGATGAAAACCGTGCAGCCCCATTTCGTCGCCATATTATCGATCTGTCCCGAAACGTATTGCTATACGTTCGACGAAGCATTGGCTTGCGGAGTTCCCCTGATCTGCACTCCGCTAGGCGCGCCGGCCGAGCGGCTTCAGCAGTACCAATGCGGTTGGATCGCCGATCCGCTAACCGTCGAGGGTTTCCTACATACCTTGCAGCAAGCTGCCGGCGATTGGGATGCCTATGACGCCGTTCGCCGTCGCATTGCAACGCTGCCGCTCAACCAGGGCCGACACACCGCCGAGCAGTATCGGGACGTGTATCGCGAAACATGCAAATACACCGCCTCGAACAGTACAAAACGCCTCGCGACAGTCGAGGAACATTTTATCGAGGCCAACGATTCCTTCAATCGTTCTCTCTATCGCTGGGCGGGATTCGCCTTGAATCATTGCCTTACGACATTGGAAACCTTAAAGATGCATCGCTGGGCAATCAAGGTCGCTCGACGCATACTGCCCGCGCATCTGC
Organism: uncultured Planctomycetaceae bacterium; assembly: GCA_964458015.1. Lineage (GTDB taxonomy): Bacteria > Planctomycetota > Planctomycetia > Pirellulales > Thermoguttaceae > CAYWGR01. The sequence continues at coordinate 41,163 of CAYWGR010000009.1, read as the reverse complement.
AACGCAAAATGCTCGAAATGAGCCAGCTTAGCGCGCGTCTTCGCCGCAACGGGTGACTCTTACGGTTTCCATATTTACGGCCCTTCGTGATCCAAAAAGAAATCCCGCGCCGCTCCAAAGATCAATCTTGGAACGTCATCCTATATCGCCCTGGGGTTCCATGCCGAAGACTGGAACCCCAGGACAATTTCATCCATGCATTAATCCAGCGAGTTGATCTTAACGTTGCGGAAAAACGTCTTGGCATGGCCGCCGTGAGCGCCCTGCAAGCCGATATGCCCCTTCGGGTTCATCTTGGCCAACGGAGTGCTTAGCCACGCCGGAATGTCGCTGCCGTCGGGATTTTTTTGGGCCGAGGTCCACTGCTTCATGTCCATTTGCGCAACCTGCTCGCCGTTGAGCATCACATAGATCATGCTGCCCTTGCAGGTAACGACCATGCGGTTCCACTCGCCCGGTTTCTTGACCAATTGCTTTTTCGGGGCCACATGACCGTAGATGGCCGAGCAATTGCCGTTCGAGGGCTGTTGGCCGAAACTGTCGGCAAGCTGGATTTCGATGGAATTCGGGATCCAGTTGTCCATGTCGCTGCAATGAATGACGACGCCGCTGTTCGAGCCCGGCGTGGTTTGAAATTCCAGATCCAAAATATAATTCTCATACTGCTTCTTCGACCAAATGGCTTGGTCTTCCGTGGCCGAAAGAATACTGTCTTTCACCGACCAAATGCCTTTCGGAAATACGGCATTTGCCAAGTCCTCGCCAAACACATTTTCCCAAGCCGAGGAATCCGGCGGCGCGGTCGGCGGCACGGTTTCAGCAGCCCAAGCGGCAGCAGTGATCCCCAGCGAAATCAGCAGAAAAAAAACGCTCTTTTGCATTGCAATATCCTCGGTGAAAAACTTGAAGTACAGATTATTTTCGCCAGAAAACATGCTCACGATTGACCGTGAGCATGTTTCCCAGCTTGTTCCATGCCCGTGGCATGGCCGCAGGCATAGCACCCAGTTGTCTTGGTTCGATGACGAATTTATAACGTCCAACCTTTCCGGTATTCGCGCCGGACCAGTTGGTTAAGCTCGGGCATGTTCAGGCACTTCATGTTGGGGCCGTCCCATTGCACTTTTTTGCCCACGCCGGCGCGGACCGCCAAGTTGCCTAGCAAAACCATTTCGGTCAAGGGGCCGCCGTGATCGAAATTCGAGAAGGCAGGCCGGCCGCCCTTGCAGGCCGTCACCCATTCGAGGAAATGGTTGCTCGCACAGCGCGGAATAGTCGGCTCGGGCTGTTTGAAATCCTTCATTTTTTCGCCGGAAATGAAACTTGGCCCGCCGTTGATCTTGCCCTTGTCACCGATGAAAATCGCGCCGTTGTCGGGAATTGGCTGATCGGCGGCGAGTCCGCAAATCTCGTGCGATGGATATAGGCCGCCGTCGTACCAGAAAATCTTGCACGGCGGCATGCCCGACCTTGCCGGAATGTCCCAGCGGACAATCGACGCGCTGGGGAACATCTCCGAAGTTCCATCGCCGGAATCCTTGACCAGTTCGACCGACTCGGCGAACTCGATTTTCAATGCCGTGAACAAGCCGCTCATGGCGTGGCAACCGATATCGCCCAAAGCACCGGTGCCGAAGTCCCACCAGCCGCGCCACACAAAAGGCTGATAAACCGGCTTGTCCTTGAATTTGCCTTCTTTATACACATGCAAATAAGGACGTTCCGGAGCCGGTCCTAGCCAAACGTCCCAATTCACGCCGGCCGGGATCGGATCGGACCCCGCCGGACGACCGGCGCCCTGCGGCCACCAAAATCGTTGGGCAATGCCGGGCCGATCCGTCCAGATGTGGGCTTCCAAAACGTTGCCGATCGCGCCGGCCCAAATCCACTCGCAAAGCCGCCGCCAGCCTTCGCCTTCACGACCGTTGTTGCCCAATTGCGTGGCAACCTTATACTGCCTGGCCGCCAAGGTAAGTTGGCGAGCTTCGTAAATGCTATGCGTTAGCGGCTTTTCGCAGTAGACATGCTTGCCCAACTTAATGGCTTGCATCGAGGCCGTCGCATGGTGATGGTCGGGCGTGGCCACAAACACGGCATCGATCTGCCCATGCATCTTATCGAACATTTCCCGATAGTCGGAAAACGTCTTGGGCTGCGGCCGACTCAGCTTATTGTCTTTGTTGTACTGATCGATTCGGCCCAAGCAGCCATTGACGGCCCCTTCGACCGTGTCGCAAACCGCCACGATGTTTTCGCCCAATAACGCCTCAACATGAGCGCCGCCTCGACCGCCGACACCTATGCCGGCAATGTTCAGCTTGGAATTGGGCGAAGGATCGGCCAACAACGCGGGAGCATGAAACAACTGCGAGCCTGCGGCCGCGGCGGCCACTGCGGCAGTCTTTCCTAGAAACGAACGTCGATGAAAACGTGTAGCCATATCATCACCTCAAAAGATGAATTATTGGAAAAAGAAAAAACGGCGGGAACGGTGTGACAAAAACGATGGACGTAATAACGCAAAGGCGGGGAAACTATCGGCAGGACAACCCGTTTGCTTAGACTTAATTTCTAAGCCAACAAGTATGAATGTGATTATAGCGAACTTCGCCGCTTTCTGTCAATCTTTCTTGCCCAATCCCCAGGAAAACTACAAAGTCCTCGTGGCTCGACCATCTTGGCCCTTAAATACGGGCAAGATCCCCACACCACGGTCCGAACGGGCAACTTTGCTGTTCTCCTGCCCGTTTGCGGGAGAGGGTGAAATGTGTGCAGGCACATTTTTTTAAGAGTTCACTAGCTGCACACCACTCCACCACATCTTCTCAGTGTCCCCGGATTCCTAAAGAAACCGGGAATCATGAAAACATGCAATGGCTCATCGAAAAGGAAACAGAATCCGCTTGGTCCAACGAACGGCACGCACCAGATTATGAGCACACCGGTCGCGTCGACTTCCCGGAGGAACCAATCGGCGCACTGTCTTCTGCATCCGCTGAGCGAAATGCCATGTTCGGCTTCGTTGAATATCGTCCAGAATAGCAGCTTTTACCTTGAGACTTTCTGACTCCTTTGCCACGGCTTGCAGGCTTTCCAATTCCATATTGGCACTTATAAGATCCCGAACAAGAGTCAGAAACTGGAAGTTGCCTTGAAACGAATTTGCCAGTTGTCCAAGAATGTCGTTCATGAAGGAATTTGCCACATGGTATACCAAGCCAATACGACTGGCCGCTGTAAAGGGGCATACTTCTCGCAAAGCGGCCAACCGTCGCGATTTCTTCGTTGCACAATCGGCGATGATCGTCTCTAAAACAGCACTTTCCCCAATCCGACCGAGTGGAATGATGGCCACAACGACGTCGTTTTGAAATTCGAATAATTCGTCCAGGACTTGGACAAGTCGTCCCTGCTCGGCCAACTCATCGGCTGCCAACAACACCAGCGTCGGGAAATGCAGCTTGTTCTTCTCTGAAGCAGCCAGACCATCAACAACACTCCAGGCTGGAGCTTCTGGGATGTCGAGATCGGCGAGGACTTCTTGGAACAGCGGCAGCCAATTCGGATCGACGCCAGCCGTTGACCGGAAAATGCGTACATCTCGGATCTGCGGTTCGGCCGCGAAAAACAACGATGAGACACCGCTGGTGGCGTCGGCTGCCATGTCGAGTACCCGAGGGCGAACCGGATAGTAGGCGAGCAACTTGTGCAACAGGAACAGATCCAGCGCGCTAGGGCATACTCGCGGCGATGCCGAACCATCCAACGCTGAAAGATGAGAATTTACATAGTGCTCGATCGGCTCATATATGCTGAACACCGTTGGATGTGCGATCGTTCGTGCGAATTCTGTTGGTCTCACGTCTTCCTCGCTGATTTTGGAGGTATAGGAGAAATCATGATGGTTTTAGCAGTAACCCACGTCCGGATGGTATCGCAAATGGCGTGTAGCCAAGGGCATTCGTTGACGGATTCCCACTTGGTCATACGTTCGATAAATGATGGTGTGTTCGTCGCTGTTTTGTGCCGTACTTTCTCTCAACATCGAACCCGGCAATCTGTAATAGATGCCCATTACTACGGGCACGAAAACCAACTTGGCCCCGTTGACGGCCAAGCTGAGAAAGAAATCCCAATCCCCCCGTGCCTGCATGCGGGGGTTGGGAGAGTAACCACCGATCAGATCCAAGACCTGCCGACGATCTACCATTGAAAAATTGTCAATATAGTTCTCGGTGAATATCCGTGGTTGAAAACTCTCGTTGCTGATAATTTGCTTAGTCACGCCAGGCCAGTTCTTGGCAATCAAGTTGCCATAGACGACAGCAGCACCGGTATCCGTCATAGCACGGTGGAAATAGATCACGTTCTCAGGCACAAGTTCGTTGTCAGCGTCCATAACAATGACGTGCCGGTAGCGTGTATGCAACAACGCTTGGTTCCTGGCTCGGCAGACGCCTCCGTTCGTCTGCAATGCCAATACGCGCAGCCCTTCGTCGAAATACAGAGCTTCCAACTGCCGCAGGAGTGCCAGGGAGCCATCCCGCGATTGGTCATCGACAACAAGCACCTCGCCACCGATTCCTGTCTCACGCAATTGCTTCACGGCTATAAGTGCTGAAGAAATCGAACGCGGCAGAAACAACTCATGGTTCCAATTGGGGATCGCAATCGTTATGCCATCAGAATCCATCATGGTGTTTCCTTCTCCAACGACATCAAGTCAACGTCCAGCCTTCCGTCCGCGTGCAGTTCGTCAAAAAGTCGAACCAACTCCGACTCCAGCAACGGCAGACTCTCGAACTCGTCGAGGAATGACCCCATCGCCGTGGAAAAATCCATTGCACGCAGCCGGCTCGAAAAATCCGCTTCCGGTAACATGAAGCTGGAAAATGGAACGACCAGTTCGGGTGGCGGTGGTTGACGATAGACTTTGATCGGAACGCCTCCGCACAGCGCGGAAATGCGAAAGCGTTCGCCCTCCGCATAGAATGTTTCGTGATGACTGCACCAGACGTGAAATTGGGAACGTCGAAGAACGGACTGATATTGCCGCTCGTTGAGATGCGGGCTCTCTTCCGTAACTGGTGAGAGTCGGCTGAGGTACAAAAATCCTGAAGGATGCACTTCCCGCACGAGACGTTCCGCCAAGGCGGCCCGGTCTTCTGTCGCATGTCCCACCATGACCCACGGAATGTGGCGACAGCCCTCCTCTTGTCTCCGCAGGCGGTTCCCACGAATCAGTTCTACTTCCCGTCGTGTCATACCGAAAAACACAAAATGATGCTGGGCACGCAGTTCATCAGGAACGAGCCAATGTTGATCGTGAATATTAGTATCGATCAGGACATCGAACTTCATCTGCCGGAGAATGTTTTGCGTTTGGATGAACCATCGCGTAGCCATCGACTCGAAGTTCCATACGGCTGTAAACTTGGAGCAGGCGTGTATTTCCGCCAAGCGTCGCAGCGTCATCGGCTTGTCGGCATGCCCCGCCACGATTTCTCCCAACCCGACTAGGAAACAGCAATCGTAGTCGCGCGGCTCGAATGTCTTGAGTGTCGCCACGTCCACCGCGGCCCCCAGGTTCCGCAACGCCTCCGCAATCCGCTCGCCGAAGGTGTTGTAGAAGTAGTTGGCGCTGCCGGCAATGACGATCAAAGCCTGCGGCCGGCCGGCAGCGGCTTTCCGTTCCCGCGATTGTTGCGGAAGATATCGATTCTCCAATAGTAGCGACGTGTGGTGTTTGGGAGGATGTTCCGAGCCGGATAGAGCCGTTGTACGCATCGCTTCACCTTTCGCGCTCAAAAAGAAATCCGCAGAATGCGTTGGATTTCGTTCTTTGCAGTCCCCGCCACGGGTATTTGTGCCACTCAAAGATCCGGAGGGGCACATCAATGTCTCGTGCAAATACATGCAATTGAAATTGGCTGCCCTCTCGCATTTCTACTGCGGGAAACGTGAATCGAACAGGAATGTTTGGGTTGACGTTAACTGCGGAAACCTCGCATTGAGCCACAATTTCGCCTGTATCCAATAAAATTCTGACGCCTAGCATACCACGGTTCGGAGGTAATTCACCCACGATGCCCAACAATATCCCTGAAAGCCTGCGGTTGCCCCAAGCCAGCCGGTATGTCAAACCGCCTATCCGCTGGAGATTCACACTGTCCTGGAGTAGATAGCCCTTCAGTCCTGGACAGAACAAACGGCTATCATCTATCAATTGTTGAAAGGATGAGGGAAGAGCCTTCTGATAATCAGCGCGATTTCGCAGCCTTCGCAGGCAACGGACAATGCGGCGATGACGGAATGCATCCAGTTCCTCTGCTATCCGGGTCGCGATTGCCCGTGGCACGCAATCACCTCTATTGCCGCTATTCACGGCAACGTTCGATTGCGTTGCTACTCCCTCCCAATCATCCCCATCGAGATCCGGTAAGCCAGTCTTCTCCTCTTGATGCAATCCGCGTGCCTCGGAACGTTGCCCATCACTAGCAACCAAGCCTGGACACAGGTCGGCTGCCCTGCGTGCGGCAAGAAAAGGAGGATCATAGTATTCCATACCGGCGGCTATACATTTAAACTCCTCTTCGGCCATCGGCTTTTTCACAACCACCAGGTGATACAGGATCTGATCACATACATCCATGTACCTTTTTCGCGCAGTCCGCTGTTTTTCGAACGGAAGCCCTCGGTACTCGGGAAAATAGAAAAACTCCATCCGCAGGCAACGCAAATCGATGCCGGGAGAGCTGTTATCCGATTCGGAGAGTCCCCAATTGGGTGCATGTGGACTGAAATATTCGGCTGGTTCGATTGGTGTAAGGTGTGAGCTAGTCCAGAAACGAGGCGTATGCTCGTTGAAAACCTGCAAATGATAAGGGTTGGCAATGTTCCCCCCCTGCTGATAATAGGGTGCGAGAATGCACACCTGGGCACCGTGCTTGCATACTCTATAAACTTCCTTCATCGTGAACATCAAGTCCTTGACATGTTCGAGCGAGTGGCAAGCATAGACCATATCGAACGTGTCGTCGGCTAAGGGGAATGCGCCGTCCATGTCCATTACAATATCAACTCCCGGCAGAGGGAAACGATCTGCTCCGACAAATCCGGCCCTTTTGCCCCAGCCGCAGCCTAGATCAAGCCGAAGGATCCGATGTGACGTTGGTGCGACGACACCAAAAAGGTGTTGTCGCTCTTCTAGATCGACGAGTTCTCCCCGTCCATCGACTTCCTTCCAGAAGTTTCGCACGTTCGCCTCGTCTAGGACCCCCAACGAGAAGACACACTTGCGGCAGAAGGGAAGCTCCTCTCGCTGATCGAGACGCAGTTTGTGCCGCAGGTTACGCATTTTCTCGTTGTTGAGCAGTTCGCCAAACGATGCGCCTGGGAACCGTCCCACGTTATGCCCCGTGTCATAGACAGCGCAGCAAGGCTGGGCTTCACCGCGGACTGTGAAATAAAGTGAATTCTCCTCCACGAAATTGCATCCACCCTTGACCGGCGCGTCGATTCGCCCTGCCAACGAAAGATTGTCGCCGCCATTGTAGGCGTGGAGGTCCCTGGTTTCCACCTGCACTCCCATCGGTTTGAAGAGACTCTCCAGCCGTTGGATTGCGTCTTCCCTCGAAGGAATGATCAGATCCGGCACTTCCCCCTCCCGCGGTAAAATCGAACACGTGGCAAGCTTCAAATCGGGACGACGTTGCGCGGCCTGGGCCGCAAACGCGCGGATATTTTCCAGGACCTGATCGAAATGCGGTCCCCGCAGACGCTCGTAGCTCTCCTTGTCACCAAAACCATCAAACGAGAAAACCAGCTTCTTGACCAGAGGCACCTCCAAAAGGGCGTCGGCCCAATCTCCCGTCAAAAGCGAGGCGTTGGTGTGTTGGATGACCATCGCATTACGCATTACGGACGAGCGATAAAACTCAACCAGGCATTCGCGAAAATTGGGATGGGTCAGGGGCTCCCCCCACCCAAAAAGCCATACCGTGGCGATACTTGGCCAACGGTCAATTTCCTCCGCCATCGCCCGGACCAGATCGAGACTCATGAACTCGAAACGTTGCGGTTCTTGCGAGGCATGGGCTGTTACCGGACACATTGCGCAGGAAAAATTGCAGCCACGCGTCAGTCCAATTCCCAACGTTCGAGGAAGTATGGCGTTGGCTGTTATTTTTGGCATCACCAACCCTAAAGCAGCAGCCGTTTCTGGGGATGCGAACGATTCCTTCTCAATTCTGCTCTTATCCACAAATTCAGGAAACATAGTGCGATCCTTCTTGATCTTCATTCTTATCCAACATCACGAAACAATGAGCCGTTTTCAACATCCGTTTTTTTGCGTCACTCTCCTGGATGGCTCCGAAAGACCGCAATAATATACACAGTGGAAAACCCGCATGCATCAAGGACCGACATGAAAGGATCGGTCTGGTTTAACGTTTTGGTCCATAAAGGGGGAAAAACGGCGAAAAACACCGCGACAGAGGGATTCCGGGCCATCTACCCAACTTCTTTTGCACCCTGGCGGCCATCTGACGATACAGTGGCATATCTTGCGGCCATGGTTCAAAAAACACGCACCGTCCCTCGGCAATCTCAGCAGTCGCGAGCACGGTGAAATTGCATCCGGCGGAGTTCAGAATTGGCGGAAATTGCACATGGACCCACTCAAGCCCCTCCGAGTCTCGCAAATCAACATTTATGCGCCGCACGACGACTCCAGATGACTCTGCGATGATGCTTAATCGCAGTTTGTCGCGGGGTGAAATACCCGTAGCACTCACGCACCATTGCAAACCGCTCAAGTTTCGACGCTCACAATACAGGGGATATCGCACGCCGCGACTGCCAATTTCCGGACCGTTCCAAAGTTGTCGGCCAATCATCTCGGAAGGTTCGGAATCACATTGGCTCCAACAGCATGAGGTATTGACGGTGGAAGACCTCAATGCGGTTGGGATTGTCACAGGCGGTGAGTCGTTTGTGAACAACTGATAGAGATCCACCATCGTCTGCACATGCTGTTCATAACCGGCAAAGCTATCCACAACCTCTTGCAGAAATGGGACAAAGATCGGACTGGCTGCTTCTTCCGAAAAGTGATTCCTTGCTCGAAGATAGCCGTGTTCGCCCATCTGCCGAGCAAGATCCTGCGATTGGATCAGTCTTTCCATTCGGTCTGCCAAAGACTTGGCATCGCCTCGATCGACCAAGTAGCCGGTGATGCCGTCATCGACGATCTCGTTGGGACCACCCGATCGCGCGGCAATTACAGGAGTCTTTCGGGCCATAGCCTCGATCAATGTCATACCGAATGACTCGACATACGAGGCGGTGACCAAACATATCGCCTTATCATACAATCCTTCTATGCTAGAGGTCCAATCGCAAAAGTGCACGCATTCGTCTAGCCCCATTGCCGCTGCTCGCTCTCTCATCGCGATTCGGAACTTGTTGTCTGCGCCCACGAGATCCAAGTCAAAGGCAATGCCACGTCGATGCAACAATGCCGCCGCTTCCAGTAAGACTGCATGCCCTTTAAGCTCAGCGAATGTGTTGAGGCAGATAAAACGGCGACTGCCGAACTTCTGGTGTGGGACAACAAAAGCAGGATCGACATGAGTCCAGTTCGGAATCACATCGACATGCTCCTGTTGGAGCAACTTGACGAAGTAGTCACGCGTCCAATTCGAACACGCCACGATGCGAGAAGCACACTGCAGCAGAAAACGATCATGAAACGGCGTCCAGGCGGTCCCCTCGCCTCTCATTAAAAAAGAATCTCCGATCCCATGAACCCAAACAACCGACGGGAGGTTAAGTTCTACGGCCGCCAATACCGCGGGAACACTCGTCAACGTGTTGGCAATGATGATATCCGCGGACCATTCGATGAAGCTCTGTCGCAACAAATCCGTCATAAGGCGAACGCGATGTTGATACGATGCCTGGTCCGAAGGCACGATGTACCAGGGCAATGGCGGGATGATTTCATAGCGCAAGCCCCGTGCCACGGCCTCACGGGCAAATGCTCCCTCCCCCGGAATCAAGAGCACCGGTTCTATCAAAGAAGTCCGCTGCAGCAACAACGCAAGGTTGAGAAGCATCCGTTCCGCGCCGGCGAGATGAGGAGTATGGGAAACCAGAACGGCGTTGATCATGGCTGCACCGAGTGGCTGAAAGTCGGAGGGGCCGAGGCCCGCCCCCGAATGAGACCAAGAATCGTATCGGCGAACAACGGCGCCACAACAGCCGTTTCATAATGCATGAGTACATCGTCTCGTGCGGCTGCGGCAATTCTGCGGCGCAAGGCGGGGTCTTCGACCAGACGGAAGATTGCCTCGGACCAGGCCGAAACCTCATCCGTGCGGACCAACAAGCCGTTGATCCCATCACGAATTACCTTAGCATATAGCGGTGTATCGCTATATACACCTACAGCACCCGCCATGGAATACTCTAAATACTTGTTGGGCACCTTGGACATCGACGTATGAGTTGAATCCAAAGGTGCAACCAGGATATCCGGTTTCATGTGTCCCACCGTAGCCGCATAATGCTCATAGGCTGCATAGGGCAGGACCACGGGGGGCCGATCGAACATGTCCCGCTGCGTCTGAGTTACCGAACCAAACAGAAGAATCTTGACCTTGCCGGGGTAACGATGCGACACCGCAGCCAGGGCCTCAAAGGCCGCATCACAATTACGAACGCTCCCCATATAACCTGCGATCACCCCTCCCGTCTTCTCACGCCACTGGATCAATGATTCGACTTGCGCGAGCAGCTCGGGACGCTTCAGCGGCAAAGTAAAGTCTGCCCGTCGAATGTTGAGCGGCAGGCGTATGATACGCCTTGCGTATGGTGCTACGTCCTCCGCCAACAGGTCGTTGTAGACCAGCACGCCATCGCACTTCCGTAAACAGGTCACGAAGACATCGTAGTTTGGAAACCCCGGTGCAAATATCTTCGCATAAGGCTCCGGCCAGTCCTTACCCACCGAAAACCAGTTGTCGTCGATCATATACAGCGTAGGAATGGCGTGTTGCCCACAATACTCGAGAATCTTCAAAACATTATTATGACGACCACGCGAGATGATCACCATGTCCATTCCCCGCAAATCCGTCTCAGGCTCAATGATCGGATCGAGAAGAGGAATATAGGTGAATAATCCTCTTGATGCTAATTGCTGGAAATGATTGAAAAAGCCGAGTTGGTTATGGGTGTACTCCCAAACTCCGCCGGTCACCGCCACCTTGTAGGGAGGCGTTCCCTTGTTTGTCGATCCGCGATCTCCCGTTCCGCCAAGCAGCCGATCAACATGCCGGGCAAGAGCCGGTGAAAGATCACGCAAGAAGCCGGCGGTCAGCTCCGCTCGTGTTTCAGACGTAGAATTCACCAACAACGAAGTGCGAAGTCGATAGCTATGCGCAACATGTCGCGGTACGCGAAAATCGTTTTCCAATGGATAATTCTGCCACGTCCAGCGCAGTCGTGCCTGCACTCCGGTGTACAAACCCACCGATTGGCCTTGCCGTGCCGAACGCATCCAGTACTCCGTATCGAACGACCGCTGCAATAGCGGGTTGGTGTCAAATCCACCCAGCCGAAAAAAACCTTCCCGAGCCACAATCGCCTGAGATAGTGGAAACAGGCTGGTACATGATAGGAAGTAAGAGAGTAAGCTTTTGGCAATTTCCTCGGGGGCCATCATCAGTGAAGCTGTCAGGGTAGGAGCAACGTAAGCCTCCCAGTCATGCCCCGTCAATGTCGCCCGCTCGCTTGCCGCAGCAATAGCATCGCTGTCCACATCGCATCCCGGCCATACAAAGACGAGATGTTTCCCGTTGCTTCGACGCGCTCCCTCGTTGAACAACGATGCAGGCGTGTCCCGTCGCTCACCACAAAACACATCCAAGGATCCGACGGGAAAGCGAACCGACAAACATTGAGCCAAAGGCGTCGTCAGCCAGCGATGGTCCTCAAATCCGACGACGAGCGTTGCATCGAGGGTCCGAACGACACGTTCCAACTGTCGTAGCGTGGCTCCCATTGCGCACTCGACGACCTGATAGCGTCCCATCGCCGCGAAGACGAACGTCAGACTTTTTTGGGCATCTCCATTATGAAATTGCACATCGTCCTCGATTTATTTCTTTAGAGATTTCCCGGTGAAAAATTCCTGGGTGCTTCGAACTTACCGCGATTGCAGCCATCTTGGCGGATTAACCTGACACATATCCATTTAATCCACATTTCGGATATGGCCATTATTCTCCGAGGATCAAGGAGTCCGCTTTTTGGTGTCTTCGGTGGATTTGGCCATGGACGTAGCGATGCCGTCGCGCACGTATCGGACGCCGTCGGTTGGCCGTTCAAGGAAATCCTCACGGAACAAGGCATAGAGGATCAAGTCATGAAAGCATCCGTTGTAGAAAGCATGTTTTCGACGCACGCCTTCCACACACATTCCCAGCCCTTCGTCTAGGCGGATCGCCCGCCGGTTCTCTTCGAGGACTTCGCCAACGATCTTGTGCAGGTTCAGGTAATTGAACGCATAGTCGAGGACGAGGACCGCCGCTTCGAAAGGCACGACGCCGCTGGCAGCCGCCTTGGGTTCCAGAAAAATACCCAGTTCGGCGCGCTGGTTGCGGTGGTCGATGTCCTTGAGGCTGTAGACGCCGAACGGGCGACTGTGCTGGATGTCTTCGGCGATGAAGAACATCTGTCCCGCGGCCTTGGCGGCGCGATCGACGAACTCTCGCTGTTGGATGTCCGAGATAAAGAAGCATCGTTCGAGCAGCCATCGGCTGACCTCCGGCGAGTTGCGCAGAGCGCGGACGTATTCGCCGTCGCTGGAATCCATGATTCGCAATCGAGCATACTGGCCAAAAAGCATGTGGTTCTATCCTCCGGGTGGTCCCGGTCTTTCACTTCCGGCTTAGGCCGTGTCAGGTTTTTGTTGCCAGCCACTTCAGTTCGGTCATCGCCCACGAGTAGCCAACCCCAAACCCCGCTAGCACGCATTTCTGGCCGCTCTTCAAGATCCCGCAGTCGAAGCAGCGGCGCATGAGGACGGGGATGGAAGCGCTTACCGTGTTTCCGCAATCGGCCATATCAATGGGCATCTTCTCTGGCGGGATCTTCATCGTGTCGCGAAGCGATTCCAACATGAAGCGGTTGGCCTGGTGCATGAGGAACAAATCAACATCGTCCCAACCGATCGCCGAGCGATCAAGGAGTCGTTGAATAGCCGCACGGACCGACTCCAACGTAAAACGGAATATCTCAGGCCCATTCATAAAAAGATGTTCGTCTTTTTGCTGTTTGGCGTCCGCCGGAGACTCCGTGGAGCAGCGCGGACACCGGGCTGCACCGGCTCGCACAATAAGATTCTTCCAACCTCGGCCGTCCGTGCCGACGACCGTGGGGCCGATTTCCGCTAGCGCGCCTTCCGTGGAAGAACTGACCAATGCAGCGGCAGCGGCGTCGCCAAAGATCGTGGCCGTCGCCATGTCGTGGATGTCGCAGTATTTCGAGTAGGTTTCCGCCATGACGAGCAGGACATTCGTGGCGATGCCGGAAAGAATCATCGACCTTGCAAGCCATAGCCCGTACGTGAATCCGGAACAACCCAGGTTATAGTCCATCGCCCCGCAAGTCGTGGGCAGTTTGAGCCGGTCCTGGAGTATGCAAGCCGTCGTGGGCAGCAGATAATCAGGTGATTGCGTGCAAAATAGCAGGGCGTCAACAGCGCCAGGGTCGAAAGCAAGTTCCGCAAAGAGCTTCGTTGCCGCCGCGTAAGCAAGGTCGCTGGCCGTCTCCTCCGGTCCGGTGACGTGGCGCTGAAGAATGCCTGTCTTCTGGAAGATCTTGGCTGCATCCCATCTTGGATTCGCCGCGACCAAGTCCTCGTTCGTGCAGACCGATGAGGGCATGTGGTACTGAACTCCGAGGAGATTCGCCTTCATGTCCCGCTCGCTCCCTTGTTTACGAGAGCTACGATGCCTTGCGCGGATTGAAGCTGCTCCATCTCCTCGAGTGCCGGGGTTACGCCGAATTCGCGGTTCAGCATCAAAAGCAGGCACATCGATCCCATGGAGTCCCACTCCGAGATGTTCTCCGCCTTCACCGCGTCGTTGATCCGATTCTTTTCAACATTGAGCGCTTCGGCGATCTTTGCGTAAATGACGTCGGGCGCCATCGTCAGAAACCTTTCTTTTGCGAACGGGAAAAATGTCGCCTTTCCGAGAGCTGATAAAGGCCGCTTTCGAGGTTGCAGACTCGACTCCCAAACCTCATGGAACTGCCGGATTCCTCAGCCGCCATACACTCGGCAACAAGGAGTTCACAGGCCATGCTTCCACCCAATGGTCAAGCCACTTTTTCCTGCTTTGACTGGACGTATTCCTTCTCGATCCGGGGGCGGACCGTGCCACAGATAACGGGGTGCATTGCATGGTAGTAGCCGGTTACCGAGTCGATCACCCGCTCCACGTCGGCGTCCGTCATGTCGGGATACATGGGCAAAGAGACAATCCGCTTGAACACTGTTTCCGCCTGGGGGAGATGCGCCTTGTTGCCGTAGCACGAATAAAGGTGGATCGGAGTGTAGTGAACGCCGGTGGCAATGTCGCGATTCTGAAGATGCGTACACAATTCGTCGCGGTTCGGAACCTTGAGACAGTAAATGTGCCAAGAGGACTGAAAAGTCTCATCGTCAGCAGGCGGCGTCTCGATGAATTCGTAAGCCGAGAACGCCTCGGTGTATTGCCGTGCAATCTCCCGACGCCGGCCGTTCATCGCTTCCAACTTCCGTAGTTGCACCAAGCCGATTGCCGCGGCGATGTCATTCAGATGACATTTCAGGCCGATCTCGTCGACAAAGTATTGCCACCAGTACGACTTGTCGGTGCCTGTGCGGTCCCAAGTGCCCTTGTCGATGCCCAGCCAGCGCAGCCGTTTACATCGCAATGCCCACTGCTGGTTATTGGTCACCAGTGCACCGCCGTCGCCCATGGCGAGATTCTTGACCGCATGAAAGCTGAAACAGCCGAAATCGCCGATCGCTCCGACCGGCCGGCCTTTGTAGCGAGCCCCGGCGGCATGCGCACAGTCTTCGATAATAGGAAGATTGCCCGCTACTGCCCGCAGCGCGTCCAAATCGACGGGACGTCCCGAGTAGTGTACGGGAATAATCGCTCGTGTCCGACTGGTCATCTTGCGCTTAACGTCGTCGATGTCTAGCGTCAGCGTGACTGGATCGACATCGACGAAAACCGGCGTGGCCAGATTGTAGGCCACGACATGGGCCGTCGAGACGAATGTCATCGTCGGCACCAAGACTTCGTCGCCACGATTGATTCCCAGCAGTCGCACGGCCAAATCCAAGGCCGCCGTACAGGAATTTACGCCGACAGCATACTTCGCACCAACGTACTCGGCGAATTCTTTTTCAAACTGGGCCGTCTTGGGCCCGAGCCCGATCCATCCCGAGCGAATCACTTCGGCAACGGCATCGATTTCTTCCTGACCCATTGATGGCTTGAATACCTGAATCACGGCCCTGACTCCTTGGAAATACGAAGGGGAGATTAACCGTCAGGTGAGAGAGGAGAGATTGACGCAGGGGCTGAAATGCCATGACTCATGACCACAGCCTTCCTTGACTCCCGGATCATCGTTGGTCCAACCCACCAAACAGGCACGTATCGTAGCCCAAGTTACCATTCTCGACAAGACGAGATCGCCCCCGGAGAAACATTCGCACTTCAAGAAAACAGGCCGAAAAGCCGTTCCGTGGACGGCCCTTCAGCCCAGGGTCTTTTTGGCGTTGCCGCATGGCAACGGATCGCTTGGCTGCTATCCCCCCATCGAGAAAAGACGATTCTCTGGAGGTAAAATGGGGGCATTGCCGAGTTGGCGGGCTATCCGCCCTGTTGAGCGAAGGTTCATCGATGCCGGGCAAGACTCCTCACAACGCAGGCGTCTCCATTTGCCGCCGTCTACTCCCCCCCGTCAAAAGAGCTGCAACGGCATTCGTATGACCATAAAGCAACGCGGCAGAGGGCAGGGAGCGGACGCCGCTGGGCAGATTTGGCGGTGGCTCAATCCCTTCGGGGGGCGGCTTGACCGTGCGCCGTCGATCATGCAAGATTGCTTCTGCACGTAATTTTCTCGGAGATTTTGCATGAAGGTCTATAATGTCGGCATTCTCGGCTTCGGCTTCATCGGAAAGGTTCATGCCTACGGCTATTTGAATCTGCCCTTGTTCTACGATCCCGTACCATTGAAAGCCCGGATTACGCACATCGCTACAGGCCATCCCTCAACAGCCGAAGCAGCCAAAGCAACCGTCGGCGCCATCGCGGCAACGACCGACTACCGCGATATAACCGAAAATCCCGATATCGACATCGTCCACATCTGCACGCCGAACCATTTGCACAAAGCGGCATTGCTTTCGGCCATCAAACACCAAAAACACATCTATTGCGACAAGCCGTTGACCGCTTCCGACGCCGAAGCCGAAGAAGTGCAAACGGCCTTGGCCGGCTACGGCGGCATCGCACAAATGACTTTCCAATACCGCTTCTATCCCTCAACCATGCGAGCCAAGCAACTGATCGAAGCCGGGGCGCTAGGACAAATCCTGGGATTTCGCATCTGCTATCTGCATGGCGGCAGCGCAAACCCCGACGCACCGCTGAAGTGGAAGCTTTCGGCCGCGGCCGGCGGCGGTGTAATCGCCGACTTGGCCTCCCATGCCTTGGATCTGATCGACTGGTTGATTGGTCCGTGCCGATCGGTCATGGCCGCCACGCAAATTGCCTATCCCGAACGTCCCACTCCGGGCACGGAAAAGAAAATGCCCGTCGATGCCGAAGACTCCGTTTTAGCGATCCTGCACATGGCCTCCGGCGCTTACGGCACCCTGGAGGCCACCAAAATCGCCACCGGCAGCGAAGATGAGCTTCGTCTCGAGATCCACGGTTCGCGCGGCGCAATCCGTTTCAACGGCATGGATCCCCATCATCTGGAATTTCACGACGCTACGGTATCCGACCAGCCGCTCGGCGGCCTGCACGGCTGGAATCGGATCGATGCCGGCCAGCGGTATTCCGCGCCGGCTTCAGGATTTCCAAGCGCCAAAGCGCCCACCGGCTGGCTGCGCAGCCACGCCGCTTGTCTGGCCAATTTTTTACAGGCCGTTGCCGAAGGCCGCCCCGCCGAACCCGGCTTGGACCAAGGCATTCGCGTACAACGACTCATGGAATGCCTACGACGTTCCGCCAAAGAAAGCCGCTGGCTGAACGTTGAGACCGAAAACTAATCGAATCAAGAGCCCCTCCCTGTTGAACAAGTTGCTTTATACGCATGAGTAGCATCTCTTCAGCCTCGTTTTCTCCGCTCGGGCCAAGCGAGCTTCATCTGTGGCGAGTGGATCTTGATGCCCGCGTCACCTCGTTGGAGGTTTTGGCTGCGTGTCTTTCGGCGGAAGAACGACATCGAGCGGAACGATTCGCCAGAGAAGCGGACCAACGACGATTCATCGTTAGCCATGCCGCACAGCGCATGATTCTGGGCCGGTATCTTGGCATAAACCCCGCGGATGTTGCGATGACGTGCCGCTTGGGCGGCAAGCCGGAATTGGCGACTGCAACCGGCAAGCTCCCCTTACGATTCAATCTATCGCATTCCGGCGAATTGGCGTTCGTCGCCCTCACGCTCGACCAGGAAGTGGGCGTTGACATCGAGCATATCCGCCCCATCGACGCCTCGGGCATTATCGAACGTTTTTTCGCACTGGGCGAATGCGATGCTTGGCGAGCCTTGCCAGTGGGGGAACAAACTGCCGCTTTTTTCCGATGCTGGACGCGTAAAGAAGCCTATCTCAAGGCCCGGGGCGTCGGCCTTTCTTCAGGGCTCGACCGGTTCGAGGTCTCTTTTTCACCCAACGAAGCCGCACAATTGCTTCGCGCTGATCCGGCGGATGCCGCCACGGATTGGCGAATTTACGACGTTTCGCCGAACGAAGAGTACTTGGCCGCGTGCGTCGTCGATGGCGCCGTCGAACATATTGCAATTCACGATTGGCCGCAAACGTCGGCCTGATCTTGCCAGGGCCGATCAGTTTTCGGTAGGGCGGGTCGAGCGAAGCGAAGACCCACCATTTTGCGAAGAATTCAAGGCGGGCCATCGCTTCGCTCGACCCGCCCTACGCTTTTCCCAAATTCAACAATGGATTGGCCCTGCTGATCTTGCAAAACGATCAAGCGGCGAGCCGTTTCTCGGCAAGAACAAACGTTTCGACGACATCATCCTCGGATGCAGTGTCTTGGAATGTCGGCGAAATCAACGATCGCATCGCGGAACGCAATTGAGGCCAAACAGCTTCGGGATGAGCCCAGTGAAGCATTTTATCTCGCGCGGCCGAAGCGAGCGTTTCATAAGCAGCCGGATCATTCTTGGCAATGTCATAGCTGTGACGTATTTGTTCAACCAACGAAGGCCAAACCAAACGATGCCATGACGTTCGCCACCGATGACTGGTATCTTGCGGCCAGGAACACGGCTCGGGATGCGATTCAATGACAAATCCGATGTCCGTATCAAAATAGTCGCCGATGGCCGTATGCGAAGGCGAAATGCCGGGTCGCCCCGCTGCAAGATAATCCATCAACGGCAAACAATTCCCTTCCGCGCGCGTCGTCGTCAAATAATACGTGCTAGCCTGCGTTAGCCGCATCATATCGGCATCGCTCAAGAAGTCGGGAATCAGCACAAGGCGGCAGCGATGCGAAAAACCCAACCGACGATAGAAACCTAATACACGGTTGAGTGCGCCCGGATTGCTAGTGATCAACTTCAGCACAAGCGTGGCGTCTTCACAATCGCGCAGCGCATAGAGGAAGGCCGTTATCATGTCTTCCCAATTTTTACGGCCATCCGCGGGATTGAAGATGCTGGTATACACGACTCCGTCAAGATTGAGCCCCTGCGACCGTTCACAATGCGGGAATTCTTCACACCATGCCTGAGCGCCCGCACGAAGCGACGCCAAGACAACAGGAAGAATACCGCGAGGAACAAGAGGTTTAACGTAGTTGCGATAGAATTTAAGACTGTTTGTGCGAATCTTTTCCCTCAGCCCGCCTCTTTGCCTTGTCGGCTGGATTGTAGCTTGAATTCCCGTGTCCTTATCCACAAAAACATAGGGAGAACAATCCAGGCTAACGCGATGATCACTTTGCCATCGCGGCAAGGCGAAGTTTTTTTCGGCAATCGGCACGGGCACAATGCGAATCGGCGTTTTTACTCCGGCCGATTCCAACGCCTTTGCCGTGAACGGTCCGCCCACTAACACCAACGAGCAACGATTGGCCGTTTCAACCCAATTGTTTTGCGCATTTCCATCAAATGCTTCGTTGGGAATGTCGGGAAATTCCCAGGCCGGCACCACGACATTACGGGCATGGGGCGCCAAATAGGCATCTTGAAAGGGTCGAAAAACAATATGCACGGGATCCCGATCCTCTTGGAGCTCCTTCTGAACAATGCCGTCCAGGTTATCATGGGATCCTTGGACTTCGGTATACTTTCCAAGCCGCTCAAACAACGGGGCGAATAACTTCGCCACAAAATCATACGAATAGCCGGGCGTACCTAAACGCTGGCCCTTCGTAGCACCACTGTTATACGACGACATCAAAAAAGACGGCTCGCGCGACGGCCCAGTCTGCTCAGTAGCGGCTCGGTATAGACGCAAAGGTGAGGTATTCAAGTTTTCAGCTCCCCGGCCCAATCCAGCGGCATGCCACCGCTAGAGGACACTAATAAAGACAAAGCTGGCATTCTGGGTTATTAGGGAAAAGTAAAACAGTCTTTTGGGGTGACAAGATGACACCCATTATTTGAAAAGTCGCGTATTGTATCGGCACATAAGAGACGAATCTGAAGTGTTTCACGTCATAAGCCGTGAACCCCACGAACCTCTTGTCCAACTTTGGCATTGACCTTAAACAGCCTCTATCACTACACTTCCGCCGTTTTTCACGGCACACCACGGGGGGGACACCTCAAGGTGGACCGAATTCCTTTTTTGCATTTGCCATTCAGGTTGTTCGTGTCGAACCAGGCTATGCTCCTCGACATTTCCAGCTTGAACTTACCCCAATCATTAACACGACGAACTAGACCAAGAGTTTTCAGACATGCTCTTCTGCTCAGAAAAGTTCTTAATCTTCTTCATTGCCGTATTTATGATCTATTGGGCAATGCCTTGGCATCGAGCCCGGGTTTTGCTGCTCCTGGCAGCCAGCTTCTATTTCTACGCCAGTTGGAACCGTTGGCTTGCCGCACTGATTTGCGTTTCGACAGCCATGGACTATTGGGTGGCTCGTGGCATGGATAGCGACGCATCGCCGCGCTGGCGACGTCTGCTTCTGGTCGTTAGTTTGGTTTCAAACCTATCCCTGCTGGCCTATTTCAAATACGCCAATTTCTTTCTTCAATCGCTCGAACAAGCATTGCAATCGGTCGGGGCGACGGCCTCGATGCCGGTGTTGCAGGTGATGTTGCCCATCGGGATCTCCTTCTACACGTTCGAGGCCATCAACTATACGGTGGACGTATACCGGCGACGAATACCCGCGGAACGAGACCTACTGAACTTCATGTTGTTCATTACGTTCTTCCCGCATTTGGTGGCCGGCCCCATCGTCCGAGCGCGCGACTTTTTGCCGCAAATCCGTCGCGAGAAGCATTGGGACTGGGCCCGCCTACAGCTAGGGTTGGGCTATATGGTGTTAGGCTTGTTCAAAAAAATGGCCATCGCCGACCGTATGGCTCTGTTTGCGGATCCGGTTTTTGCCTCCCCCGAAAACTATGGCACCGGCGCCGTCTGGGTGGCGGTGCTCGCCTATGCTTTGCAAATCTATTGCGACTTCTCCGGCTACACCGACATGGCCTTGGGCGCCGCCCACATGCTCGGTTATCATTTAGCCCAAAACTTTAATATGCCCTACCTTTCCACCAATATCTCCGAGTTCTGGCGACGTTGGCATATTTCCCTCTCTTCCTGGCTCCGCGATTATCTGTTCATTCCCT
>CAYWGR010000009.1:0-20027 GCA_964458015.1 uncultured Planctomycetaceae bacterium | reverse complement strand
GATGATCCTGCCCGCCAGCGGCGTCTGACAGCCCGCAACCTGATGATCACCATGACCTTGGGGGGACTCTGGCATGGCGCTAGTTGGACGTTCGTCGTCTGGGGCATCTTGCACGGGGCGTTGCTGATTGTCCACCGCGAGTTCCGTGATCTTGTGACTTGTCGCCCCCGCCTGAATCGGTCGTTGCAGAGCCTCCCAGGAACAGCCTTACGCATTGCCCTCACGTTTCTGACCGTCTGCGTGTGTTGGGTATTTTTCCGTGCAACGACGTTTTCCGCCGCCGCCACGATTCTCGGTAGGATGGCGATTCCGCATTCAGGCCTGGGATCGCCGCTCGATACAGCCAGCTTCTGGTTCATTGCGGCCGTGGTAGTCCTTTCTCACGCCGCTGCCCACCGCGGTTTCTGGCGTTGGGCCGAAAACAAGCTGCCGGCTCCGGTCATTGGCGCGGGCTATGCAACGGCGGTAACCGTAGCTTTGATGTTGGCCCTCGATTCGGGCAAAGCCTTTATCTACTTCCAATTCTAGCGATTATCGAGCCAGAGGATTACCGAATGAGCGGGATTGCAGGTTACAGGAAACGGAGGGCAAGTCCCAAGAGCGTTGTTCTTTGGGGATTGCTGTCTTTTGCCCTGGTCCAAGCATCGTTTTATGCAGCCATGGAATGTTGGCCTACCCTGCGCGATCCGGAATACGGCTCGAAGTTATGCCAACTGCAAAATCGAATCGCCGAAAACCCTGTTTCACGTCCTTTGATCGTTGTGATGGGGAGTTCGCGGATATCATTTGGTTTGCGCCTTGCATCCTTAACGGACCATAAAACGATCGCTAAAGATGCAATGACAGACATCGTTCAGAAAGACAATGGCATTGCCAAGCCACTTACTTTTAACTTCGGTATTGCCGGTCTTACGCCATCGGAACAACTAATGTGCCTCCAGAGACTTCTGAGCGATGGAATTCATCCAGATCTTTTATTGGTCGAGTTTACGCCCGTACTCATGATGACAGACCAGTGGTGGATCGAACACATAGATATCAATCGATTGCGATTGCAGGACGTCCGTTTGTTGGCATCAAAAGTGAACGACAAACCAGGTTTCTGTCGGCAATGGTGTCGTGCGCAACTCGTACCATGCTATTACCATCGCTATCTTCTAATGAATTATTTCTT
This sequence comes from uncultured Planctomycetaceae bacterium, assembly GCA_964458015.1. Classification (GTDB taxonomy): domain Bacteria; phylum Planctomycetota; class Planctomycetia; order Pirellulales; family Thermoguttaceae; genus CAYWGR01. Next base: position 18,853 of record CAYWGR010000009.1, on the reverse strand, counting down.
GCCTAGTTGGCTGCATTCGTCTAATCGAACAGATACGTTGTGGGAAGGAATTGATGCCTATGGATGGGTGCCCGCCTTTTACTTTCGAGAAAAAGGCGATCCAAAGGCATGGCATCGCGAGATTGAGCACTGCCGCCCCTATATCGAGAAATTCGCCATATCCGAAATCGTTGACAGCGCCTTTCAAGCCGTTGCTGCCTTGTGCCGAGAAAAAAAGATCCGCTTAGCACTGATGCTAACGCCTGAAGGCAGCGGAATTCGGAGCCTTTATCCCGCCTCGGCGATGAAAACGCGCAACGAGTATCTTCGTCGATTCGCAGAGCAAAATCAATGCGGCATTATTGATGCAACCGCTTGGCTGTCGGACGAAGATTTCGTCGAGGGCTGCCATGAAACGCACACGGGAGCAACTGTCTTTGCGAAACGCTTTGAGCAAGAGGTGATTCGTCCGTTTACCGACGGCGGCGCCGCCATGATCGCCAATCGCATGGACATTCCGGCGGTCGAAAAAACAACGCCGGTCGTTGCGCGCAATCCTGAAAAGAAAGATAGCTCGATCCGATAACGGTTCAACCGAAATCGCTCCGACGGATGGCAGCCGGCAACAATGCTGCCCGACATGCCGATGATCGTCTCCCGACGATGGATGTATCGAGCGAATTACTCGGGGAGCGTCTTCAACCATTTGTCGCACGCCGCGGCACACAAACGGCCTTGATTGATGGCATGAACCACCAACGAAGCCCCGCGAACCGTGTCGCCGGCCGCAAAAACGCCGGGCACGCTGCTCATCCAATCGTTGACAGCCACATTGCCGCGGCCGTCCAGTTCCATGCCTAGCTCTTTCACGAGCCCTTCGTGAACCACGTGGACGAAGCCCATCGCGATCAACACCAAGTCGGCCGGCAACGTGCATTCCGTGCCGGAAATTTCCTGCATCTGCCAGCCCTTGGGACCGGGCTCCCAAGTAACCGCGCAAGTTTGGACCTGAGCGACATGCCCATCCAAGCCGGTCAACGCCTTCGTGTGCGTGCTCCATCGTCGCTCGCAGCCTTCTTCTTGCGACGACGATGTGCGCATAATCTTCGGCCAGAACGGCCACGGCGTTTCGGGGTTATAGCCTTCGGGCGGCTGCGGCAGAATTTCCAACTGCGTAACGGATCTTGCTTCCTGGCGAATGGACGTGCCGACGCAATCGCTGCCGGTATCGCCGCCGCCGATCACGATGACATGCTTGTCCTTGGCCGAAATCGGCGGTTTCTTGCCGTGGGACAGCGGATCGCCGGCCACGCGACGGTTTTGCTGCGGCAAGAAATCCATCGCATAGTGAACGCCCTGTAGATCAGCACCTGGTACGCGAAACTCGCGCGGTTGCCCCGCGCCCATGCAAAGTATAATCGCATCGAATTGCTCGCGCAACTCGGCGGCTTTTATGTCAACGCCGACGTTGACATTGGGCTCGAACTTCACGCCCTCGGCGGTCATTTGTTCGAGCCGGCGGTCGATGATGTTCTTTTCCAGCTTGAAATCGGGAATGCCGTAGCGTAGAAGCCCGCCGAGGCGGTCATCTTTCTCAAACAGCACGACCTTGTGCCCCTGCCGAGCCAATTGTTGCGCTGCCGCCAACCCCGAGGGGCCGGAACCGATGACCGCGACCTTTCTGCCGGTCTTCGTCTTCGGACGCAGAGGCTGAATCCAGTCCTCGGCAAAAGCCCTTTCGACGATTTGATACTCGATCTGCTTGATATTCACAGCCCGATCGTTCAGCGCCAGCGTGCAAGCCGCCTCGCACGGCGCGGGACACACGCGACCGGTGATTTCCGGGAAGTTGTTGGTCGAGAACAGGTTTTCGGCCGCGTCCCGCCACCGCTGATGGTAAACCAAATCGTTGAACTCGGGAATGCGGTTGCGCAAAGGGCACCCCACCGAATGACAAAACGGGATGCCGCAATCCATGCAGCGCGACGCCTGCTGGTTCAGAACTTCATCGACCAAGGGCTGGTCGATTTCATGCCAGTCTTGGATGCGCTGCTCGACGGGGCGATGCCCGATATCGACTCGTGGATATTGCAAAAACCCGGTTGGATTCGCCATTGATCGTGTCCTTCGTATTCAACTCCGCCGTTCGATCGGCGGCAAAATATTCTAATCTCGATTTTTTATTTCTATGCCCGCGCCGCTCCGTGAAATACTTCTTCCGTGGCGGGTGTCTGGTCGGCACGCACAGCCTCGCGCTCGCGCAGCCGTTCGAGTGCTTTCCGGTAATCAATAGGCATTACTTTGACGAACTTGCCCGACATCTGCTGCCAATTGTCCAAAATGCGTTTCGCCTGCACGCTGCCGGTCCATTGATGGTGGCGGCGGATCAGATCCTGCAATACCTGCAAGTCTTCCTGCTGATAGAGCGATTCAAGATCGACCATATCCAGGTTGCAAAGCGTGTCGAACAATTGGTGTTCATCGAGCACATAGGCGATGCCGCCGCTCATGCCCGCGGCGAAATTGCGGCCGGTGCGCCCGATCACAACTACTGTGCCGCCGGTCATGTATTCGCAACCATGATCGCCGACGCCCTCGACCACGGCCGTCGCGCCGCTGTTGCGAACGGCGAATCGCTCGCCCGCCAACCCGTTGATGAAAGCTTCGCCGGACGTGGCTCCGTAGAGCAACGTATTGCCGACGATGACGTTTTCCTTCGGATCGAACGGCGAGTTAGGCGGCGTCTGAACCACAATGCGGCCGCCCGAAAGTCCCTTGCCTAGATAGTCGTTCGCGTCGCCGACAAGCTTCAGCGTCACGCCGCGGGCGAGAAAAGCGCCGAAACTTTGGCCCGCCGAGCCTTTCAATGTGATTTCAAAAGTGCCGTCCGGCAAACATTGCCCGCCCCATCGCTTGACGATGTGATTGCTCAGAATCGTGCCCACGGTGCGATTGATATTCCGAATAGGCAAAGCCAATTTCGCGGGTTGTCGCGTTTCAATCGAAGCGCCGAGCTTCTTGAGAATCTCCCAATCGAGGTGGTCGCGGTGCATGTCGCTCTGCGAACGCACGCAACGCAATGCGCAACCGTTCGATTGGTTCGGCGCCATGAAAACGGCGGAAAAATCAAGCCCCTTCGCCTTCCAATGCTCGACCGCCTTGCGGCAGCTCAACCGATCGACGCGGCCAATCATGTCGTCGAATTTGCGGAAACCCAACTCGGCCATGATTCGACGGATATCTTCGGCCACGAACGTGAGGAACCGCACGATGTACTCCGGCTTGCCGGCAAACCGATCGCGCAGCTCGCGTTCTTGCGTGGCGATGCCCACGGGGCAAGTGCCCAAGTGGCATTTACGCATGAGCAGGCAACCCAACGCAACCAAAGCCGAGGTGCCGAAGCCGAATCGCTCGGCGCCCAGCAAAGCGCCGATCACGACGTCGCGGCCGGTCTTCATCTGGCCGTCGGCCTGCACGATGATGCGATCGCGTAATCCGTTGAGAACCAGCGTTTGCTGGGTTTCGGCCAAACCAAGCTCCCAGGGCGCGCCGGCATGTTTGATCGAACTCAAGGGGCTCGCGCCCGTGCCGCCGTCGTGGCCGCTGATCAAAACCTCGTCGGCATTGCCCTTGGCCACGCCCGAAGCGATCGTACCGACGCCGACCTCGGAAACCAACTTGACCGACACCATGACGCCCGGATTGGCGCACTTCAGGTCATAGATCAACTGGGCCAAGTCTTCGATCGAATAAATATCGTGATGCGGCGGCGGAGAAATCAACGAGACGCCCGGCGTGGAATGACGCAAATGGGCAATTTCATCCGTCACCTTATGGGCGGGCAATTGTCCGCCCTCGCCCGGCTTCGCGCCTTGCGCCATCTTGATTTGCAAAATCTTCGCGTTGGCCAGATACTCGATCGTAACGCCGAACCGCGCGCTGGCCACCTGCTTGATGCCGCAATTCAGCGAATCACCGTTGGGCAACGGCTTGTAACGGCGAGGATCCTCGCCTCCTTCGCCCGTGTTCGAGCTGGCCCCCAGCCGGTTCATGGCAATCGCCATCGCCTCGTGGGCTTCCTTGCTGATGGAACCATGCGACATTGCCCCGGTGTAAAATCGCTTGACAATCGCACTGGCTGGCTCGACTTCCTCGAGCGGAACCGAATCGCCGGTCTTAAACTCGAACAGCCCTCGCAGCGTCATCAAATCGCGGCTCTGGTTGTTCACCGCCTCGGCATACTCCTCGTAGAGCTTCGGATTGTTTTGAATCACCGAATGCTGAAGCTTGATCACCGTTTCCGGGTTCCAAAGATGCTTCTCACCGTCAAGCCGGAAGTGATACTCGCCGCCGAAATCCAATGCGAGCGAACCGGGCTCGGGCGATTCGAATCCCGCGCGATGACGTTCGAGAGCCTCGCGGGCGATAACGTCGAGTCCGCACCCTTCGATCTGCGACGCCGTGCCGGTGAAATACTGATCGATCACCGCATGGTTCAACCCAACAGCCTCGAACTGCTGCGCGGCATGATAGCTGCGCAAGGTCGAAATGCCCATCTTCGAGATGGTCTTGAGAATGCCCTTCTTAATGGCCGTGATATACTGGTCGGTCAACTGATCGACCGGCACATTCTGGGGCAAATCGCCGTCGGCATGAAGTTTTTGAATCGCCTCGAATGCCAAATACGGATTGATGGCATTCGCGCCATAGCCGCACAGCAGACTGAAGTGCATGACTTCGCGCGGCTCGCCGCTTTCCACCACGATGCCCACCTGGCTTCGCAACCGGCGACGCAATAGACCGTGATGCAATGCGGCGGTCGCCAAAAGGCTGGGAATCGCGGCCATCTTCGGTGAAACTTCATGGTCGCTGATGACCAACAGCGAAGCTCCCTCGGTAATCGCCTTCTCGGCGGCATCCACCAATCCATCCAAAGCCTTGCGCAACGCCCGAACGGGATCCGGTTCGACGGCCGAAAACAACGCGGGCAACGTAACCACTTTGAAGTCGTCGCGATTCGCCGAGCGAAGCCGCTCCATGTCCTCGTTCGTCAAAATCGGATGCGTCAACTTCAACTGCCGGCAATGCTCCGGCGTTTCGTCCAACAAATTGCGCTGACGCCCCGTATACGACATCAACGACATCACCAGCCCTTCGCGCAATGGATCGATCGGCGGATTGGTCACTTGAGCGAACAACTGCTTGAAATAATTGAACAGCAGCTTGGGCCGATCCGATAGCACGGCCAGCGGCGTGTCGGTGCCCATCGAGCCGACCGGCTCTTGGCCGTTGGCCGCCATGGGGCACAAAATCATCTTCATGTCTTCGCCGGTGTAGCCGAAGGCACGAAGCCGTTCGGCCAACGTCTTCGGGTTGATCGGCAACGGCTTCGACGGCTGGAACAAACCTCGCAATTCGATCCGGTTTTCCTCCAACCAGCGGCGATAGGGCTTCTGACGCGAAATCTTGCCCTTGATCTCGTTATCGACGACGATTCGGCCTTCTTCCGTATCGACCAGGAACATGCGCCCCGGTTGAAGACGCCCCTTCTGCTGGATCCGCTCCGTCGGAAACTCGATGACACCCGTCTCGCTGGCCAAAACGACCAGCCCGTCGGTCGTCACAACGTACCGGCAAGGCCGCAAACCATTGCGATCCAACGTTCCGCCGACCAACCGGCCGTCGGTAAACACCATGGCGGCCGGGCCGTCCCAAGGCTCCATGATCGAAGAGTGATATTCGTAAAACGCCCGCTTGTCGGTCGAAATGTAGTAGCGCGGGCCAAACGCCTCGGGGATCATCATCATCAGCGAGTGCGGCGCAGACCGACCGGCGCGGACCAACAACTCCATGGCGTTGTCGAAACAGGCCGAATCGCTGCCGCCCGGCTGAAGGATCGGAAACAGCTCGGCCATGTTGTCGGTCAACTGGGGCGCCGACATGTTCTTTTCACGTCCCTGAAGCCGATTGGCATTGCCTCGCAATGTGTTGATTTCGCCGTTGTGAGCGACCATGCGGAACGGCTGGGCAAGCCGCCAACTGGGGAACGTATTCGTGCTGTATCGTTGGTGAACAATGCAAAGAGCCGTCTGGACCCGACGGTCGGCTAGATCGGGATAATAAGCGAACAACTGCGGTGCAAGGAACATGCCCTTGTAGACGATTGTGCGGCAGGACATCGAGGGCACATAGAACTCATCGGACTCGGCCCCCAATACTTTAATAATGCGATTCTCAATCCGCTTGCGCGCAACATACAACTTGCGTTCCAAGGCCTCGTCTTCCAGCCCTTGCCCCTCGATAAACGCCTGGCGAATGACCGGCTCGGCCGCACGCGCAATATCGCCCAAACAACCATTCTCGGAGGGCACGTCGCGCCACCCCAACAGCTTCAACTTCTCTTCGCCCAGCATTTCGGCGAAAATCCGCTCGCATTGGTGACGCGCTTCCTCGGCCTTGGGCAAAAACAACATCGCCACGCCGTACTTCTTCGGCTCGGGCAAGCGAAATCCCAAATCACCGACCACCGCGGCAAAAAACTCGTGCGGTATCTGTAGAAGAATTCCCGCGCCGTCGCCCGTCGATTCGTCGGCCCCGGCCGCACCGCGATGCATGAGATTCAACAACACCTGCTTGCCGTGTTCGACGATGGCATGATCGCGACGGCCGGAGATATTGACGACTGCCCCGATGCCGCAGGCGTCATGTTCCCATTGCGGATCGTACATTCCCTGAGCTTTTGGCACGGTGACGATTACTCCCAGAGCTTCGTAGTGATATTGCTAGCGATAGACACAAACCAAGTAGGGCAACTTGCCGCGTATTTTGCTGGAGCGTGTTCCAGGAATGACGCGGGCCGCAAGCGGCCCCACTACACGCTTTTACGTGGCGCGCAGACTACTGTTATCTTATGCAGAAAGCAGTCAAAAAAACTGCCCCCCACCTCATTCCATATTATCATTAGAGAGCCTAATGTCAATAGAATACATATATTAGATTTACTTATGCTCCATTAACGCCGCTTAATTCCGCCTGCAACAATTGCCCAACGACTCCTCTGAGCTTAACTGCGCTACCAAGAATATCCTTGTCCTGACAAATTGCACAGAGCCCCCCGTCTTGACTGTATTTTCGACTCAAAAAACCCTTTCAACGGCAAAATGACAGATCATCTCGGTAATTAGACACTTGTTAGTTGCATTTCGGGCATAGGTCTGAATATGATCGAAGAAGGCACATTGTTTTGATTCAATCACCCTCAACTGATTTGTAACGCAAAAGAATCCCCAATGAGGGAGGACGAACCATGCTCGTTAAGAAATTAATGATTACGGGAGTCGTGGCTTTTCTGGCCGCCAGCGTCGGCATTTTGTCGCTGCTGCTCACACAGTCCGCCCCGACGCGCCCCCCCGTCGAAAAACCGTTGCCCGAGGCCGTGATTGTTTATTGTTTTCGCGGCAAGGACACTCCCGAAAAAGAGATGAAAGCGAGCTACGGGCAGAGCGCCATCCTAGGCCCTGAAAAAAACATAACAGCCGCAAAAGACAAAGACACCGCCAAACCAAAACCCATTGACAAAACCAAAAGCACAACAAAAGACAGCAATGCCGCGAAAACCAAGACCGCCGCTTCAATAGATACGGGTAAAGACACCGCCAAAACCAGTACAAAAACCAAGGAATCGGCCAAAGACAATAACGCGGTGAAAACGAAAACCAAAGACTCGGCAAAAAACAATAACGCGGCAACAAAAAGCACGGAAAAAGACGCCGAAAAGACCCCCGGGAAACAAGTCGATAAAAAACCCGGAAAGACTCCTGCAAAAGCTACCGTAAAAGCTCCTGCAAAAGATGCTGAAAAGGGAGCCGAGAAGGAAAAGAAAAAAGATCTGGCCGCCCTGGGCGACAAAATCGAAAAATACACCAAGGAAGTCGTTGATAAACACTTCGCCGACGCTCTCGCAGACGGCACTCTGGTGTGGAAGGTCCTGGACTATCAGTCGCCCAAGAATGCCTCCCTGGTCCAAGAGTTCATGGTGAAAAAAACCTGCATCGTCGTGGGCGACGCCCGTCTCGACGGCTCGGGCATGGCGACGAATCTTGAAAAAAAGGTTTGGGAACTAGTCGATAACAAAGAAGAATTCCAAAAATACGTCCGCGACTTCATTCAAAAAACGCTGAAACCGGAACTGGAACTCGAACCCGAGGAAGCTTCCCAAATTCTGACGCCCGAAACCGATCCGAAAACCTCGCCCCCCAAGGCCGACAATCCAACGGCGGATCCCAAAAAAGAGACGCCGACGGAGTTCCCCACCATGGGAAGCGAAGCAATGCCCTTCGACCCGGACGCCGAAACACTGCCGCATGAGCCGCCGAAAACTGCGACGGGAACCGAGAAAAAACCATCTTCCCCCGCTGCCGATGCCACCAAGGAATCACCGGCGACGAAGGATCCTAAAAAAGAAAACAAAAAGTAAACCCAGGGCATGTCCAACGGCCATCATTCCGACCGATCGACTTTCCAGCAATGTGCTTTGGCCAGCGGCCTGTTGACACAGCCGCAATTGGCCAAAGCCTGCCAGGGCGTGCGCTGGTCGGATGGCGATGAGCCTGATGCGAATGCTCCGCCCACCGATCGCCAGCTTGCCGACCGGCTGGTCGATATGGGACTTCTGAACGCATGGCAAGCCAAGCAACTGCTCGACGGCCGCACGAAGTTCAACCTGGGGCCCTATCAGATCGTCGATTCCATCGGACAAGGCGGCATGGGGCAGGTGTTCAAAGCCCGCCATTATGAATCCGGCTGCATCGCCGCCATCAAGGTTTTGCCCCGCGACAAATCCACGCCCGAGGCCGTCGAGAATTTCAATCGCGAAATTCGCGCGATGATGATCCTGAACCATCCCAAGATCGTCGGCGCGCTCGATGCCGGTGAAGACGGCAACGTGCATTATCTGGCCACCGAATACGTGCCCGGAATGGATTTGCGAAAACTGGTCCGGCGCGACGGCCCTTTGGAAATATCCACCGCGGCCTCGATTATCTATCAAGTAGCCGAAGGGCTCGACTATCTCCACAACCAAGGGATCGTGCATCGCGACGTGAAGCCCGGCAACGTTTTGGTTTCGCCCAACGGCGCGGCCAAGCTGTCCGACGTGGGGCTTGCCGCTTCGCTCAACGATGAATTCAAGGACGATCCGCGCCACGGCAAAATCGTGGGGACGGCCGACTACCTTTCGCCCGATCATGTGCGGAATCCTTGGCAACCCTCGCCCGGCTGGGACATCTACTCGCTCGGTTGCACGCTTTATTACGCCGTGACGGGCAAGGTGCCTTTCCCCGGCGGCACGACATCGGACAAAGCCCGCGCCCATTGCGATTTGCGCCCGCTGGATCCGCGTCGCCTGAATGCAAACCTTAACGCGGCATTCGTCGAGGTCATGGCCGACATGATGGCCAAGGATCCAACGCAGAGAATTCCCTCGGCTCGCGACGTGATGACACGGCTGCAACCATTTTTGCCGCTTCGGGCGGGGCAATGGCCCATGGCCGTTCCGCCGCCGATTGCCGCGCCGCCAATGGCGGTCCATCCCAGGTTTGTCCCTACCGCGGCAAAAGTACCAGCCGCCGTTGCACCCTCGCTCCGCAAGGCTCACAAGCCGATCCCCGTGGCGGCCCTGGCCGATACCATTACGGAATTGCCAAGCATCCAAGTCTCGCCGCCCGGTGACGAAAGTTCGAGCAGCAACTCGGTTGAAACTTTCACGCTCAACGTGGAAACCGACGACCAAGCATCGCCCTCGCACGAGATCGCCGTGCGGGTTAAACGCGACGCCATGACCATCCTCTGGCCGATCACCGTCTTTATCTTGGCCCCTCTGGCCCTGGCCGGCACTGCCTTATTGGCGTGGAAATTAGCACAAATTATCCTGTAATCGTATTACCGCAGTTTCATGCGGCAGAGCAAGTCTAACGCAGTGATGGCCCGCCATTCGTTAAACATTTCATTTTGGCGGGCCATCGCTTCGCTCGCCCCCGCCCTACAATGCTTCCATCAAGTTCCAAGCGGACGGTTCTTCATGCTTCTTCGCTCCGCATCCAAGCGGGCACAGGCTGCACCCGGCCGCTGCGATCGAGAACCGCCAGCGTGATGTGCCCGACAGCCAGACACTCCTCGTCGCGGAACAATTCGTATTCATGCTCGATCTTCGCCTGTGTCACCCGGGTGATGGTCGTGCGAAGCCGCAGCAAATCGTCATAACGCGCCGGGCGACGGTAGCGACATTCCGCCTTTACGACGACAATCAGCAACCCATCCTCCTCCATTTGGCGATAATTTCCGCCGGCTGCACGTAAAAGCTCCGTCCGGCCGATTTCAAAATAGGTAAAATAATTGCCGTGATGCAGAATGCCCATCGGGTCGCATTCCTTGTATCGCACGCGCAGTTCAATTTCATGTTGTTGCATCATAATAAACCAACCAGATTAGGGGGGCTTCTCAAACGGAGCTTCAGAACCTATAGTCAAGCTGTCTACTATTGGGTCTCGGATTGCAGATGTGGGGAGGCCGACCAACGGAAGGCCGGTTTTTTATCCCTGTTACACCCGACATCGTTCATCTGAGCATCAATATACACTTTCAGGACGGATCCATGAATCTCGATGACTCCGCCGGCGCCGGCGTCGGTTTTGCCACGATGCGCGGGAAAAACTACCCGACAATTCGGCAGTTTACGGTTTTTTTGGAAAACACGGTAGGGAAGCTGTTGGAAGTCGTCCGCCGATTCGAGGGCAGCCGGGTCCGGATCGTCGCCCTCTCGATTTCCGACACCGCCGAATGTGCTTTCGTTCGTTTTTTACTGAGCCATCCCGAGCAAGGGCGCGAAATTCTAGAACGCGCCGGCCTGGCACTGATCGAAAGCGACCTGATCGGCGTCGAACTGCCCGAAGGCTCGCAAGCGCTTCTGGACATCTGCACAGCTCTGTTGCAGGCCGAGGTCAACATTGTCCAGGCGTATCCGCTGCTGGTCCGTCCCCGCGGCCGCCCCTGCGTCGCACTGATGGTCGATAACATCGAAATGGCCCAAGAGACTTTGGCCGCGAAAGGTTTTTCGATGATTACCGAAGTCGATTTGCAGGAAGACGAGTAGGGGGCGATGATCTTCGGTCATCGGTGATTTCATGCCCATCGCCCGCACGTTTCTAAACTGGGACAAACCTGGCTTAAAAACCGCGGCCGAGCATCTCGCGGCCAATTTCGGCACGCCGGGCGAACTGGATCTGAGCAATATCGTCGCAGCCGTGCCCGGCGGACGGGCGGGGCGGCGACTACTCGAAATTCTCGTTGAATTGGCCGACGAGCATAACCAAATTTTGACGCCGCCGCGCATCGTCACGGCTGGCCAACTGCCCGAGCTGCTCTACGAAGCCCGCAAACCGTTTGCCGGCGAGCTTTGCCAGCACTTGGCCTGGGTCGAAGCTTTGAAGAAGTGCAAGCCCGAGCTGCTGCAAACGTTGACTCCCGCGCCGCCCCCTGCCGACGATCTCCAGGCGTGGCTGGCCTTGGCCGAACTCATCGCCCGACTGCATCGCGAATTGGCTGCCGACGCCCTGGATTTTTCCAACGTCGCCGATGCCGGGGCAAGCGTCGAGGGCTTCCGCGAATCGAAGCGGTGGCAAGCGCTGGCATCCATCCAAGAAGAATATCTGCTCCTACTCGATGGTTTCGATCTTTGGGATAAACAAACCGCACGGCTTTTCGCAATCCGCCAAGGCGAATGCCGTATCGACGCTCGAATCGTGCTGATCGGCACCGTGGACTTGAATCAGGCACAGCGAATGATGCTCGATCAGGTGGCCGAGCAAGTCACGGCCTTGGTCATCGCACCGCCCGAGTTGGCCGACTGCTTCGACGAACACGGCTGCCTGCGTTCCGACAAGTGGCTGCAGCGCCAGATCCCTTTCACCTCGGAACAAATCGCGTTGGTCGATGATTCCTCGGATCAGGCCGAGGCGGTCGTCCATGCCCTGGCCGAAATGGACGGCCGTTTCGCCCCTACGCAAATTTCCATCGGCGTGCCCGACGAAACGCTCGTGCCCTATATCGAACAGCATCTCCGGCAGTGCGAAATACCGGCCCGCTACGGCGTAGGCCGACCTCTGGCCGGCACACTTCCCGGCCGGTTGCTGAAAGCCGCGGCCGATATGCTCGAAATGCCGATTTTCTCGAACTTCGCCGCGTTGATCCGGCATCCGTCGATGCAACGATGGATCTCGGCCCAGGCCATCGAGGGCGATTGGCTCACGGAGTTGGACAATTATTACACCAACCACATTCCCCATGCGCTGGGCGCTGAATGGCTGGAGGCCGATGGCCGCTACCAAAATATCCGTCGGGTCGAAAGTAAAATCCGGCAACTGTTGCACGGGCTTATCGAACCCGCCAAACCGCTCGACCAGTGGGCGCAACCCATCATTGATTTCCTATTGGAAATCTTCGGCCGCTTGCCGCTCGATTCCTCGAAAACAATCGACCGTTGCATTGTCGCCGCTTGCGATGAAGTTCGAGAAGCATTGCACGAGTACGCATCCATTCCCGCGTCGATGCAGCCGTCGGTTTCCGGCGCAAGAGCCTTGCGCCAAGTGCTCGAAGATATCGGTGCATCCAAAATTGCTCCGCCGCCCGACCATGAGGCCGTCGAGCTATTGGGCTGGTTGGAACTGCCCTTGGACGACGCGCCTGCTCTGGTGCTCACGACGTTTAACGAAGGGCGAGTGCCAAGCTCGTTGAATGGCGATCTGTTTCTGCCGAACCAATTGCGTCGAGCGCTGGGCATCGAGGATAACGACCGTCGCTACGCCCGCGACGCTTATGCCACCGCACTTTTAGCGGCCTCACGGCAATTTTTCAAAGTGATCGTCGGACGCCGCACGGCCGAAGGCGATCCGATGTTGCCGAGCCGATTGCTTTTCGCCTGCGACGATGAAACGATGGCCCGGCGTGTAAAGGCGTTCTGCTCGACTGCGGAAATCTCCGGCGGCAAGCCCGTGGCGGCCGGCGTTTTGCGACCGGGAGCCGCCCGCTCGCGGTTCGATGTTCCACGGCCGACGCCTTTGACCGAGCCCGTCACGTCGATGCGCGTGACCGAGTTCAAAGATTACCTCGCCTGCCCGTACCGCTACTATTTGAGACATCGCCTGGGCCTCGAAGCCTTGCAGGATTCGGCCGAGGAAATGGATGGCGCCGGCTTCGGCACGCTCGTCCACGCAACGATGCGCGAATTCGGCCTCGGCCCTTTAGCCAACTCGACCGACGCCGAGGCAATCGAGCAATTCCTAAGCGAAGAACTCGACCGGCAACTGGCCGATGGCTTCGGCAAATCACCGCTCTCGGCCATTCGCGTGCAGGCCGAGCAGTTGCGTTTGCGATTGCGTACTTTCGCACGTTGGCAAGCCGATTGGGCCGGACAAGGTTGGCGCATCGAACACGTCGAGGTCGCCCCCGACGCCGGCAGCGCATTCCTGGACGTTGACGGAACGCCGATGCACCTTCGCGGACGCATCGACCGCATCGATGTTCAGCCGAACACGGGCCGGCGCATGATTATCGACTATAAATCCTCGGATACGCCCAAGGAACCCGACAAAGCCCATCGCCAGGCCGACCGTTGGATCGACCTTCAATTGCCGCTCTATCGCCACCTTGCAACCGGCCTGGGCATCACCGGTCCAATCGACTTGGCCTATATTCTATTGCCCAAGGACATCAGCGGCGTCGGCATTGCCGTAGCTCCCTGGACTGTCGCCGAATTACAGGAAGCCGACGAAGAGGCAGCCGAGGTCGTTCGCAAGGTGCGCAACCAACTGTTTTGGCCTCCGACCGCACCGCCGCCCGATTTCTCCGAGGATTTCGCGCCAATTTGCCAAGACGGCCAATTCCGCGAAGCGATGGACGAAGACATGGACGAAGGAGGGTTCGAGTCATGAAAGCGAACCTTCCCGCATTTCCGAACACCGTCATCCGCGCCTCGGCCGGCACCGGCAAAACCTTTCAGCTCAGCAATCGGTTCCTCGGCCTTGTTTTCGCGGGAGCGCCCATCGACACGATCCTTGCCACGACGTTCACGCGCAAAGCAGCCGGCGAAATCCTCGACCGCATTATGCTTCGCTTGGCCGATGCGGCGTTGGATGACGCCAAGCTGGCGGAACTGAATACCTGCCTTGCATCACTCCCCTCGCCCGCAAGCGGGAAAGAAAATCTTCTACCTGACGGAGAAGCCCGCAGAATTCTCCCCTCGCCCGCAAGCGGGAGAGGGGCCGGGGGTGAGGGCGGCGAGCATCAGCATACGGATGGCAACTCCTCTCAATCCCAGTCGGTCCGCCCCCTAGCGATCTCTCGAAAAGAGAAGGGGCCACATCCGCAAAACAATCCGCCCTGCCATATTACAGCGGCCGACTGCCGCCGCGTGCTAGGCGACATGGCACGACAACTACACCGCCTGCGCGTCGGCACGCTCGACAGTTTTTTTATGCAGATCGCGCAGAGCTTCAGCCTGGAACTGGGATTGCCGCCCGGTTGGACCATCACCGAGGAAATCGTCGATCTTATGCTGCAACGCATGGCCGTCCGGGCGGTGCTGCAGAGCAACAAAACCAGCGACGTCTTGCGGCTGATGCACCTGCTGACCAAGGGCGAAGCAACTCGCTCGGTGGCCCAGCAACTCACGTCCTTGGTGCAAAACCTCTACAGTTGCTATCTCGAATCACCTGCGTCGGCATGGCGGTCGCTTACCCGCCGCAAGCTGTTTTCGCCGCCCGAATTGGCCGAGGCCATCGCCAAGCTCGAACAAGTCGCCATGCCGGCTCACAAGGGTTTTATCAAAGCCCATGAAAAATCGCTGCAAGACGCCCGCGATTTATCTTGGGATGATTTTCTGAGCCGAGGCCTAGCCCAAAAAATCGCGGCCCGCGAAGATAAATACTACAACAAGCCGATCACTCTCGATATGGCCGAAGCTTACGAGCCCTTGATCGAAAACGGCGTGGCTTCGATCATCGACCAAATCGCCAACCAAAACGAAGCGACCCACGAACTGCTGGAACGCTTCGACGTCGCCTATCAGGCGTTGAAACTCACGCGCCGCGCTATGCGATTCGACGACATCACGCGCAAACTGAGCGCCGCCGAAATGGCCGATCGGCTCGACGACATTCTCTATCGTCTCGACGTTCGCATCGCTCATCTGCTACTCGACGAATTCCAAGACACCTCGCCCTCGCAATGGCGCGTTTTACGCCCCTTGGCCCGGCGAGCCGTTGGGGCAACCGCCGGCCATTCGTTCTTCTGCGTCGGCGACGTGAAACAAGCCATCTACGGCTGGCGCGGCGGCGTGGCCGAAATCTTCGAGGCCCTCGACCTGGAACTCCCCACTCTCCAACAGGAACAACTCAACCGCAGTTGGCGCTCTTCGCAAGCTGTCATCGATTGCGTCAATCATGTGTTCCAACAACTTCCGCAAAACGAAGTTTTGCAAAAACACGCCGACGCCGCTCTCGCCTGGTCGCATCGCTTCAACGAACATTCGACCGAACGGGCCCATCTGCCGGGCTATTGCTCGATGACCGCGGCCCCGCGGGCTCGTGAGGATGAGCAACAATCCGTCGTTACGCTTCAACATGCCGCCCAGGAAATCGCCCGGTTGCACCTTCAATCCCCAGGACGCTCGATCGGCGTTTTGGTTCGCCGCAACGTGGCCGTTGCCCGCTTGATTTACGAACTGCGTCGGCGCGGGATCGAAGCCAGCGAGGAAGGCGGCAACCCGCTGACCGATTCGCCGGCCGTCGAACTCGTGCTTTCTCTGCTGACAATGGCCGACCACCCCGGCGATACCGTCGCGCGTTTCCACTTGGTCCACTCGCCTCTCGCGAAACATCTGGGCATTGCAAACTATCAAGATGACGCCGCCGCTTGGCGTCTCTCGCTGCAAGTGCGTCAATCGCTGCTGGTCGATGGCTATGGCCCCACCGTCTATGCGTGGACCAAACAACTCGCTCCAAGTTGCGACCGCCGCGACCTGAGCCGCTTGATGCAACTTGTCGAACTGGCCTACGCCTACGAATCGCAAGCAAGCGTCCGCACCGATGATTTTATCGCTCTCGTGCGGCAGAAACGGATCCAAGATCCCGGCGCCGCCGATATTCGGGTCATGTCCGTTCATCAATCGAAAGGCCTTCAATTCGACATTGTCGTATTGCCCGAGCTCGACGTAAAAATGGGCGGCCAACCACCGCAAATCGTCGTTAACCGTCCCAGCCCTGTCGAGGAAATCGACCGCGTCTGCCGCTACGTTTCGCAATCGCAGCAAATGTTGCTTCCTCAAGCGTTCCAGGACATGTTCACAGCCGGCAAACGGCAAACGATCGAGGAATCGCTCTGCGTTCTCTATGTCGCAATGACCCGAGCAATTCATGCCATGCATATCATCGTGGCCCCTTCAAGGATCAACGAAAAGACGATTCCCGACACCTGGGCAGGAGTGCTCCGCGCCGCTCTCTCGGAAGGAAAATTAGCCGAACCGCAAACCTTGCTTTACGAACATGGCGATTCACAGTGGTTCGCCCAATTGAAAACAACGGCCACTCCCAAGCCGATGCCTGGCGAAGAACAACCGCAGATTATCCGATTAGCGGACTGTTCGCGGCAAGCGCCGCGCGGATTGGATCGCCGCGGCCCTTCGCAACTCGAAGGCGGTCCCAAGATCGATCTTGCCCGCCAATTGCGGCTCGACGCCTCGCCCCAACTCGACCGCGGCACGCTGCTCCATGCCTGGTTCCAGCAGATCGAATGGCTCGACGACGGTCGGCCCGAGGAAGACGCATTGCGACGCACCGCCGCTGAGCCCCGATATCGAGGGCTCGACGTCGATGAGTTGCTTCAAGTTTTTTATGCCTCGCTTGAAAAGCCGGCAATCCGTCAGGCATTGTCGCGATCAACCTATCAAAAACCCATTGCCGCAAAGAACTGCTTCATCCACGCGCCCGACGGTTCCTCGCAATGGCGGTGGCAAGTTTGGCGAGAACGTCCTTTCGCCGTGCGGCAGGACAATACGATATTGAACGGTTCAATCGACCGTCTTACGGCCCTCTATGACGGAGATCGCATCGTGGCCGCCGACGTGATGGATTTCAAGAGCGACGCTCTGCCCTCGGACAATCCCCAGGCCGTCGCCGCGCGCGTCGAATTCTATCGCCCTCAACTTGAAGCGTACCGGTTGGCGGCCTCTAAGCTTTGCCGCCTCGCGCCCGAGCAAATATCGCTCCGCTTGTTGTTCATCACCGGCGGATTCGAGCGAAGTTTGTAGAAAATCAAAGATGCCGCGATGCCTGGATCAACTGATCCGCGCCTTGGGCCCGCAAAGATTCGGCCACGCGACGGCCAAGTTGCAGAGCGGCTGCGAAAAGATCGTCCGCGTCTTGAGACAATAAAACGCTATCCGATGCTTCGAGCTTTTGCGAGCCATCGTGCGAGATGACCCGGCCGAGCAACGTGAGTCGATCATCGACAACGCGGCCCAACGCGGCGATGGGCGCCAAGCAGCCGCCTTGCAGCGCAGCCAGCATCGCGCGTTCGGCCAGCACGGCCGCATGGGTGGATCGGTCGTCCAATGGCGCCACGGCCTGCCGCGTGGCATCGTCCTCTTCGCGGGTTTCAAGCCCCAAAGCGCCCTGACCGACCGCCGAGAGCATCAACTCGAATGGCAACGTTTGGGTAATGTGTTGCTCGAACCCCAACCGCCGCAAACCTGCCTCGGCAAGTATCAGGGCGTCGAATTGCCCTTCCTGCAACTTGCGCAGACGTGTATCGACGTTGCCGCGTATGTCGGTGATTTGCAAATCGGGCCGCGCGTGAAGCAATTGTGCATGACGACGCAAGCTGCCTGTTCCGACCGCGGCGCCGCGCGGCAAGGCCTCCAGCGACTTGAATTTTTGCGATACGAATACATCGGCCGCCGAGGCACGAGGCGGGACGGCCGCCAAACATAAACCAAATGGCTCGCCATGCTCGCCTTCGCCCTTTTTCGCGCTGGCAGCCGAGGAAAAATATCCTTCCGTAGGCAAGTCCTTCAAACTATGCACGGCCAAATCAATGCGATTCTCTAGCAGCGCCCGCTGGATTTCCTTGGTGAAAAGGCCTTGCGCGCCGATGTTTTTCAAAGAACCTTGTTGCCGATCGCCGGCCGTGGTGATGGGCACAAGCTCGACGGCGACGCCGCGCGTCTGCAACTCCGAGGCAACCCACTGGGCCTGCCATCGGGCTAAAGCGCTCGCACGTGTTCCAAGTCGAAGAGGCATGGCTAAGGTTGGCTATTAATCGTCTTCCAAGTTTTTCATATTCTGAAGCTGCGCCGGCGGAACGACGACGCCGCAACTTACGATGAATTGGCACGCTTGATCGAACGTGAGATTCAGATCAATGCATTCACTTTTGCGCACCGTAATGGTGCAGCCGGTTACAGGCACGGGCGAGTAGGGAATCAAAACAGCCAAAATCGGCTCGCCGGCCGCTTCATGAATCGCCGGCAAACTTTCGCCCGTGACAAATCCCACGGACCATATGCCTTTGCGCGGAAATTCGACGGCCACGACCCTTGTAACTTTAAGCTCGCGTTGGGTGAACAAGAAATCGCTGACTTGCTTCACGGCCGAGTAAACGCCGCGAACGCCCGGCAATCGCGCGATAAAGCGCTCGAACAAACGCTCGAAATAGCCGCCGATTCCCGCAGCCATGAACTTGCCGAGGAAATACAACAACAGAATAAACAGGGCCAGAAAGAAAGGAATGGCACAATACGGGCGAAAATAGGTTAAATCGACGT
>CAYWGR010000008.1:41540-56408 GCA_964458015.1 uncultured Planctomycetaceae bacterium | reverse complement strand
CTGTCGCCTATGATGTTGCCCGGGGGGGATTACCTGCAAGGATGAAGGAACCTCATTTGTTCAGCCCGACGTATTTTCGCGAACTCGTAAGCGGCCGGCGTCGAGGCGTCGGGCCAAGCGTGCTGCGCGGTTTTCTTCGGGCCGGCGAATGCTTTTATACGTTGGCCATACGTTGGCGGAACCGGCGTTACGATCGCGGACTAACCCCGGTTTTCAAGGCGGACGTACCGGTCGTGAGCGTTGGCAATTTGACCCTCGGCGGCACGGGCAAGACGCCTCTGGTGCGGTGGATCGCTCAGTGGTTCGCCGATCATGGCGTTCGCGTTGCCGTCGTCAGCCGCGGATACGGAGCCCAAAAGGGCCACGCGAATGACGAAGCCCTGGAATTGCAAAAATCGCTGCCCCTGGTGCCGCATCTGCAAAATCCCGACCGTGCGGCCGCGGTGCGCGAGGCGATGGCCTCGTTGAGCATCCAAGCGGTCGTGTTGGACGACGCTTTCCAGCACCGCCGGATGTGCCGCGATTTGGATATCGTATTGCTCGACGCTCTGGAACCGTTCGGCTTCGATCATGTTTTTCCGCGCGGTACGCTGCGTGAGCCGATCACAGGATTGCAACGCGCACATACGGTGATTCTTTCGCGGGCCGATTGTCTTGACCCGGCGGATCGAAAACTGGTTTGGCAGCAGGTTCGGCATTACGCCCCGGAAGCAGTGTGCGCGGAAGTAACCCATGCCCCCTGCCGGCTACTTTCAGCACAGGGAACCAATGCGCCACTGGATAAGCTGCAAGGCCAATCCGTGGCGGCGTTCTGCGGGATCGGCAATCCGGCGGGATTTCGACACACGCTGGAAAGTTGCGGCTGCCGCGTTCTCGGTTTCCGCACATTTCCCGACCACTACGCCTATACCTCTTCCGACATCGAGGATCTAACGGCCTGGGCCGCCCGACTCGGTGCATCCTGCGTTCTATGCACCGGCAAGGATTTGGTGAAAATGCCGGTCGAGCAACTGGGCGAGCGAAAACTTTGGGCCGTCGGCATCGAATTGGAATTTCTCAGCGGGCGAGAAGCATTGGAAGCACAACTGCATCAACTGCTTAGGAAGGATGAAGAACCAAAGCCATGAAAATCGCCGTTTTTTTGCCGAATTGGTTGGGCGATCTGGCAATGGCCACACCGACATTGCGAGCCCTGCGCCGACGCTTTGGGACCGAGGCCCGCATCGTGGGCATCATGCGGCCGTATCTGGCCGACGTGCTGAAGGGCACTAACTGGCTCGACGAGACATGGTTTTATAATCCCCATGCGAAGGATCGCACATTGCATTCCTGGGCCGTGGCGCGGCGCATGCGGCAAGAACGATTCGACTTGGCGTTATTGCTGACCAACTCACTTCGCACGGCTTTTCTAGCATGGCTCGGGCGCGCCACGGAGCGGGTCGGCTATGTTCGCTACGGTCGGGGACCACTTTTAACCGGCAAGCTCTATCCGCGTCGCCTAGGGCGTCATATCGCGGCCGAACCGATGGTCTTCACCTATCTGGCATTGGCCCGGGCGGTCGGATGCGAAGAAGAGTCGCCTCGGTTGGAGTTGGCCACGGTCGAAACGGATGAACGTTCGGCCGACGGTGTTTTCGAGCGGTTGGGTTTGCCGTCCGATGCTCATCCCATAGCGTTGAATTCGAGCGGCGCCTACGGTGGCGCAAAACTTTGGCCGGTCGAATACTTCGGCGCATTGGCCCGGCGGATCGTCGAGGAGCAGGACCGTCCCGTTTTGGTTGTCTGCGGTCCCAAAGAACGCGAGATCGCTCACGAGATCGTTCGCCTAGCACAAAACGACCGTGTGGTTTCGATGGCCGATCAGCCGATGGATCTCGGCACGTCAAAAGCGGTGATCCGCCGGTGCCGAATGATGGTTTCGACCGACAGCGGCCCACGGCACGTCGCGGCTGCTCTAGGGCTCCCCGTGATAACGCTGTTCGGGCCGATGCTGCCGGTGTGGAGCGAAAATCCCACGCAACGGGCGACAAACATGATCCTTGATCTGGATTGCATCGGCTGCCACAAACGGGTTTGCCCGCTGAAACATCATCGCTGCATGCGCGACATGACCGTGGAGATGGTTTTCAACGCCGTTCAACAAGAGCTGAAAAATGAGTGATTCCCTATCGGTGGTCATCATCACCAAAAACGAGGAAAAGAACATCGTCGCCTGTCTCGACAGCGTGCGTTGGGCGAAAGAGCGGATCGTCATTGATTCGTTCAGCAGCGACTCGACCGTGGCATTGGCGGAACCGCGGGCCGAGCGCGTCATTCAACGGCCGTGGCCCGGCATGGTGGGCCCCCAGCGCAATGCAGGATTGGACATCGCAACCGGCGACTGGGTGCTGTTTCTCGACGCCGACGAGCGAGTCACGCCGGAATTGCAGGCCGAACTGACCGCGTTTCTTGCCGGTTCCGATGCAAATCAAATCGCAGCGGCGGCCGTCCCTCGCCGCAACTATTTTTTTGGCCGGTGGTTGCGATGCTCCTATCCCGACTACACGATGCGGTTGCTGCGCCGCGCCAGCGGATCTCGGTATAACGAAACGCCCGGCCGGGGGTTTGATACCTTGCTTGCTCAAGGCCCGACCATCCGCTTGCGGCAACCTATGGTGCATCTGACGGGAGAATCCATGGCCATGCGCATCCGGAAGATCGATTTCGATTCCGGTCTTCAAGCGGATGAAAAATTCCTTGCCGGCCAAAGGGCAACGTTGGCAACGCTAATTTCAAAGCCGTTGTTGGCCTTTCTCAAGGTCTACTTTCTTAAACGCGGAATCCTTGAGGGCGTGCGAGGGCTCATTTTCGCGGCCCTGGCATCCTTCAATACGTTTGCCAAGTACGCCAAACTTTGGGAAAAAACCGAGGGGAACCCATCGGTGCATTCATCCCGAAATGGCAAGGGGGTATGAAGCCGTGATTCCGCGAAGCTATTGATTCCGCGTCGGCCGCCGGGCCGATTCGCATCGGTTCGTCCGGACAAGAATGCACCACGGTTCGATGGCCCCCGGGACGTCATCCACCGGAATCCGCTGGAAGCCCATTTGTTCGATACGATCCGCCAGTGCCTGGCAGCGATCCGCCGTCAAACGTCCCGAGGGACGCAGGAGCACGATATCGGACGGGCAAACCCGGACAATTTTTACGATAAAATTATCTTTGTCGTCATAGCGATAGCGGTGTGCAAGACCGCCGCCGGTATAGTAGCAAACACCGCCGACGACGTCCCAAGGCGCGATAACCGCCGTTGTTGGAGACGGTCGTTGCGACGCCCATTCCCCCACGGCTCGAATCGTCTGACGCAGAGAGTATTGCATTTGGTTATTGTGCGCGACGTTCACCACCGTGGGCAAGACCGCAACTACGGCAACGATGATCAAAGCGAAGCGAGGCCGAGCCTTTCCGGAGTAGTATTCCAACAATTGTGCAAGGCGAATTGCCAATGCCTGAAGTGCGAGAGCAGCCCACGGACTGGCCATCAAGACGATCGGCAAGGCATACCGAGCATTAATGTTATGGAGATATGCTTCCGCCCAGATTTGAATCCAGGTTCCGCCCAAAATCAACAGCGTGGCATAGAACAACGGCTGATTGTCTCGTCGCGCCCACAGACGCCGCCACTGCCAAAGCCCTCCCAACATCAGGATTGCAAAAACCGGCGATAAACCGCGCGCCATGGTGGGGAAAAAACGCCAAAGCATGCGCCCGACGCCTTCTGTGCTTTTCGTCGAGGCGACAGCCTCGGTAGACCCGGCATGGAATATCGCTTCCAACCAGGCATAAGCTCGGACAAAAGGACGGGTTCGGACCAGCGCCCAATTTTCAGAATCCGGCAACCAAACCAAATTGACCAACAGCAGCAGTAATGGAAAGGCCGCCACGCTCAACGCCGCGCCAACCAACAGCTTCCCGCGGACGGTCGCCAAAGCTCGCCATCGCCAAAAGGTCCACAATGCAAGAGGAACCAGCAGGAACAAACCCTCGACGCGCGTCAGCGATGCCAGCGTAATCGCCGCGCCGGCCGCGATAAAATAGCCCAGATGCACTTCCGTCACGGCTCGCCACATCCAGTAAATCGCCAGCATGAAGAAGAGCCAGAAGGTCGGGTCGCGCATCAACTCCGGACATTCGAGAATGAATTTTGGATGGATAATATAAAGAAGACATGCCACGAGTGCGGTACGGTCGTCGAATTGCCGGCGCACCCAACCCCATAACGGCAACACGACGAGCGAGGATGCTGCGATGCCCCACAAAGCCGCTGCAATTTCCCAATCAAGACCGATCGAATGCAAGGATGCCAGAATGATCGGATAGATATTGGCCCCACCCTCTAAAAGTGCATCGCGATAATGATGCGATTCCAACGCCCTGGCCGCGGCCACATAGTTGACGCCGTCACCGGCAATGCATGGAATGCGCAAGGCAATTGCCGCGCGCGGCACGATGCAAAGCACAACCAAAAAAAGGAGAAGCCGACGCGACGATGGAAGCGGAAGCCGCTCGGGTTGTGGATTGGCTAAATGGTTCGGATAATTCGCCGGAACCGGCTCGAAAGAAATCAGACTCGTCATCACAACGGCCCGCTTAAAAAAATGCAAGTCTGCGGAATCCCCCCGGGTTACTTACCCAGGGCGGTGTGGCAGTATACCGAGACCGAAAAAGGCCGGCAATAGCACTTGTGAGAATATGGGGCGGACAGGGCGATTGGTGAGAGTCTGAGAAGTAGACAGCGCGTTTTTATTGCTTACGATTTAGGAGTATTTCACGCATCCAGGGAGTTAGCAATTGCGCGTCAGGCCGTCTGCCGTAGATCTTCGAATTGGATTTGGTAGAGCCGGCGATAAAGGGGACAACGGTTCAGCAATTCCTCGTGGGGGCCGACATCGACAATACGCCCCGCCTGCATCACTACGATGCGGTCGGCCAAGGCTAAAACCGCCAGCCGGTGAGTAATCATGATCGTGGTGCGATCCTTCGTGAATTTCTCCAACACCTGCTGAATCGCTTGCTCGCTCTCCAGATCGACTTGGCTGGTGGCCTCATCGAGGATTAGAATCGGCGGA
Source organism: uncultured Planctomycetaceae bacterium (assembly GCA_964458015.1). Taxonomy (GTDB): domain Bacteria; phylum Planctomycetota; class Planctomycetia; order Pirellulales; family Thermoguttaceae; genus CAYWGR01. The sequence continues at coordinate 51,300 of CAYWGR010000008.1, read as the reverse complement.
TTACGCAAAATTGCCCGGGCCAAGGCGATGCGCTGCCGCTGACCGCCCGAAAGACAGTTGCCCAGCGCCCCGGCCGAGGTCTCGTAGCCGTTCGGCAGATCCTGCTCGATAAAGCGGTGGGCATGGGCTTGTTTGGCGGCCTCGATCACCTGCTCGCGCGAGGCGTTCAGGTTGCCGTAGCGAATGTTGTTGAAGATCGTTTCGTCAAACAACATCGTCTCTTGCGTAACCAGCCCGATCTGACGGCGCACGTCGCGGATACGCATATCGGGCAGAGGAATGCCGTCGAGCTTGATGATGCCCGCGGTCGGATCGGCGAATCGCGGGATCAAATTTGCCAGCGTACTCTTGCCGCAGCCGTTGGGGCCCACAATGGCGATAGTTTCGCCGTAAGCGATTTGCAAATTGATATTCTCTAGCACAGCCTTGCCGGTCTGGTAGGCAAAACCGACGTTCTCGAACGTGAGATCACGGCCATGACGTTGGAAAGGCGCCGGCTGTTTCGGCTCGCGCACCGAAGGCTGGCGGTCGAGGCGTGCGAAAATCCGGTCGGAAGCGGCTCCCGCGGCCTGTAATTTACTGAAAATATCCGACATCTTCCGCAAGGGATCGGCCACGCCGGCCAACAGGGCGTAGAACAACAGCAGAGCGCCGCGATCCAACGGCCGATCGCTCATGCGGATGCCCAGCAGATGCGTTTCGCCCGAGATAATCAGCCACGCCCCGGCCATCATCGCCAACGAAAGGGCCACGATGCCCAGCACTTCCGTCATCGGATGGGTCAGCGAATCGTAGCCGGCGATGCGCAGGGCCTTCTCATAATAGCGTTTGTTGTCGTTGTGGAATCGCTTGCGCTCTTGGCGTTCGTTGGTAAAAGCCTTGACGATCTTGATGCTGCGGAAGGTTTCTTCCAGCGTGGTATACATGACGGCGATTTCTTCCATCGCGCGGCGGTTCGCCCGCTTCAGGGTTTTTGCCAGCCATCGCACCAAATATGCCGCCACGGGCGCTACCACCAACGATAGCACAAGCAATCGCCAGCAGATGAAGCCGGCCAATACTAAGCAGGCGATCATCTTCATCGGCTCGCGGACCAGTTTGCCGAAGAGCGAATCGAGCCCACCCGCCACTTGGGCCATGTCGTTGGTGAAACGGCTCATCAGATCGGCCGTGCCGTCTTCGCTGAAAGCCGCCAGATCCATCCGCAACGTGCGACGATAAAAGAGCTTGCGCAGATCGAACGTGGCCAATTGCGACAGCCGGGCAACCAGGATGTTGTTGGTTACGAGGAACAGGTCTTTGATGATCGTGCCCACCAGCAGCAAACCGGTTACCAAGGCCAATGTTTGAAACGGGTCGTTGGGTAGATATTTCTCGATATAGGGCTTCATGCTCTCGTAGCTCCACAAAGCCCATTGCTCGGCCAGAAGCGAGCCCTCGATCTCGGCAATCTGGCCGTCAAGTTGCGTCGGTTTCTCCGTGCCTTTGGAATTTTGTTGCGCCCGCAGCTCGTCGAGCTTTGCCGTTTTGGCGGCCACGGTCTTGTGGCTCTGCTCGATCTTCCCGTCTACCCACTGCTGCATCGACTGGTTCTGGAAAACCACTTCGACCACGGGGTACAGCGTGCCGATATTGCCACCCCACAACGCGGCGACGACCAACGCGGAAACAACCGTGGCGGCAAAGGTGAATTTGTAGCGGATCGCCATCCGCACAACACGAACAAAATTCATAACGGGCAATCCCAGGTAAGATGAACCGGATATCCGCCGCCTCTTGTAGCAGATTCCGCCATTTTGGCCAAGAGCGAAGAGAGCTTGATTAGGCAAAAAAGGAAGAAGCGGATGCCATTCGGTCTAATAAGGATCAGGGAATGTAGGAAGAATGGCGAGGAGAAGAAAAAGAAAGAGCGAATACAGAATTTGGAGGATCATCCAAATATGTATTATTCTCATTTTATCCAAATTGTATCGCTCGCCATTGTTAAGCCAGTGATGGGGCCAACCTACCCAGGAGAACTGCAAAGTCCTTGGCCACAGAGGAAGCGTCATCCTGAGCGAAGCGAAGGATCTCGGTGGCGTATTGGGACTTGTATAGGCTTACAGAGATTCTTCGCTTCGCTCAGAATGACTGCTTTTGGCAACTTTGCAGTTCTCCTGCTACTCTGCCCCGAGACCTTGTAATTTCTGTTTCCAGTGGTAAAATACAGAAAATTTGAACGCTCGTCGGCATCCGTAGCGGCACTGTCGGCGCAAAACGAGCACTCCGGGCCAAACCAGGCACCCGAAATACCGGGTCGGTTTCGGATCGGGGTGTTTTTGTTTGCGCCGAATTGGATTTGAAGATCAGCCCGCGTCGGTATCCGTGGCGGCACTACGGCGATGGGAAAACGTGGAACGAAATTTTGTCTGACCCACCGGACAAATCGACTCGTTTCAAGGTTTTTTATCATGCCAGAGCAACGAACTCGCTCGATTTCCACCCGGTATCGATGCATCAACACTCCCATTCCCGTGCCGGAGTCGATTCCTATTCTAGACCGGCTTCACCGGCATGAACCGCGTTCGATGGGCGGACAGCCCCAGGTCGTCTGGGACCGGGCCGAGGGCATTCACGTCTACGATCGTTGGGGCAATCAATGGCTCGACTGGTCGTCGGGCGTCTTAGTGGCCAATGCCGGCCACGCGCATCCAAAGATTAAGAAGGCGATCTTGGATCAAGTCGAACATGGCCTGATCCACAACTACTGCTTTCCTTCCGAGATTCGTTCGGAAGTGGTCGAGGCGCTGGCCGATAAGGCCCCGGACGGACTCGACAAGGTGTTTCTGCTGACCACGGGGGCCGAGGCGTGCGAATGCGCGATCAAGTTGGCCCGCACCTGGGGACGCCACACCGGCGGCAATGAGAAGATCGGCATTGTGACGTTCCAGAATGCCTTTCACGGCCGCACGCTGGGCGCGCAGATGGCCGGCGGCATCCCGGGACTCAAACAATGGATCGTCAATTTGGATCAAGATATTATCCAGGTTCCGTTTCCTGACGGTTTTCGTTGTCCCGATACTCGTTTCGAGGTTTTTTTGGAATCGTTGGCCGGCCAGGGCATGACGCCTGAGCGGGTGGCCGGCGTCATGACGGAAACCTACCAGGGCGGCAATGCCAGTTTCGCACCGCCGGAATACATGCAACAGCTTCGGCAATGGTGCGACCGTCACGGCGCGCTGTTGATCATGGATGAAGTGCAGGCGGGTTTTGGCCGAACGGGAAAATTTTGGGGTTTTGAGCATTACGGCATTACGCCCGACCTGATTTGTTGCGGCAAGGGCATTTCGAGCGGGTTGCCTGTTTCGGCCGTCATTGGTCGCACGGATGTGATGGATTTTTATCCGCCGGGCGCAATGACTTCGACGCATACGGGCAACCCGATTTGCGCGGCCTCGGTGCTGGCGAATCTGCACGTGATCGAGGAAGAGGGACTGGTCGAAAACGCTCGCGCCATGGGGGAGATTTTTTTGTCTGAATCGCAACGCATCGGCCGGCTATTTCCGAACCATATCGGGGCGGTTCACGGACGCGGACTAGTGGCGTCGCTGCATATCGTCAAACCAGGCGGCATCGAGCCCGACGCTTCCACGGCTTCGGCCATTGTGCGCCGATGCGTCGAGAAGGGGCTTTTGTTGTTTTCGCCTGTGGGCTACGGCGGGGCGTCGGTCAAGTTGTCGCCGCCTTTGGTGATTTCGGAAGAGGCAATCCTTGAAGGTTTCTCGGTTATCGAAGAAGCCATTGCGGAGGTGATTTCATGAACGCAAACGCCACAACTCCCCTGCAAGCCCTCATCGTCGGCGGCGGCATGATTACGCATGACCAGTTGCTGCCTTCGCTTTTTCATCTCGAACGCTTAGGCGCAATCGGTTCGATCGGAATCTGCGCGCTCAATTCTTCGCCATTGCGAGATTTGGCCAAGGATGCGACGCTTTGCGAGGCATTTCCCGGTCAAACGTTCAAGGCGATGCCTTCGCTCGACGAATCGCCCGAGCGGATGTTTCCTGATTTATATCGCGAAGCCATCGCCAAGTTGCCTCCGCGCAGTTTGGTAGTCGTTGCAGTGCCCGATCATTTCCATGACTCGGTGATCCGCGCGGCCTTGGAATGCGATCAGCATGTGCTGACCGTCAAGCCGCTGGTGCTGCAATACGCCCAAGCAAAAGAGATCGAGGAATTGGCATTCGAGCGAGGCCTTTTGGTCGGCGTCGAATATCACAAGCGATTCGACCGGCGGGCCTTGGACGCGCGAGGGCTGTACCGCCGAGGGCGGTTCGGCGAATTTCGCTGCGGCGAAGCCAAGCTGATCGAGCCGTATCGGTATCGGCATTCCAATTTTCAGAATTGGTTCACCAAGGAAAACAGCGATCCTTTCACTTATATCGGCTGCCACTACGTCGATCTGGTTTATTTCATCACGGGCTTGCGGCCGGTCGAGGTATCGGTGCGCGGCATCGAAGGCAGATTTCCCAATGGGAAAGAGGGATACCTTTGGTCAACAGCCCAAGTGGTTTGGGAAAACGGCGCGGCGCTGAGCGTGGTCAACGGATTAGGCTATCCCGACGAAGGGGCGGGAGCTAACGACCAGGGCCTGTGTCTGTTTTGCGAAGGGCCCGACGGCGGTGGGATTATTCGGCATGATGATCAGTTTCGCGGCGTCAGTCACGGCTATATCGACCGGCAGTCGGGCGCGGCGTTTCGTTATGTGAGCCCTGACTATTTTCGCCTCGTGCCGTGGCAAGGCGACGGACTCAAACCGGTTGGATATGGCTATGATTCCGTCGAGGCGATTGTCGAGGCAACCACCTCCGTCAACGCGATGAGAACTTTGCAAGAGCGGCAGGAAAAGATCGAGGAAATCGACCGACGCGGCATTATCGCCACGCCGGCCAACAGTTTTGTCAACGAGTTGGTCGTCGAGGCGGGTCGGTTGTCGATCGGCCGCGGCGGTCGGCGCGTGGCCATCGATTACGAGCCCGAGCCGGTGATTCGGCTGCGTGAATAATCGTTGCGTCCATTAACAAGCTCCCGCCGGTTCGGGCGCGGGGGCAGCGACAAATTGCTCCAGGGTCTTGACAAGGATGGCTTTGTCGAATGGCTTGACGACGAAGTCGGCGGCGCCGATCTGGAAAGCGTCCTTCAAAATGTGTTTTTGTCCGATTGCACTGATGACGACGACTTTGGCGTTGGGATCCAGCGCCAGCACTTCGCGCAGGGCATAGATGCCGTCGTATTCGGGCATGACAAGATCAACGGTCATGACCATGGGACGCAATTGGGCGTATTTTTCGACCGCTTCTTTGCCGTTTTTGGCTTCCCCCACGATCGTCCAGCCGACGCTCATGGCGACTTCCTTGATCTTTGCGCGGATAATCGCGGCATCGTCGGTTACGAGTAACGTCTTTGCCATAGCTGTATTGTCCTTGAGTTCAAATAGTGTGCGAGGGTTGTCCGATGCATTCCACGGTGAGGGAACCGTCGGAAAGATCAAAACTAACACGGCGTCCCAGTTTTCCGCCGACTTCTTGCGCAGCGATGCGGATGCCGGCGTTGTTCAGGGCTTCTATGGCGGCCTGAACGTTGGAATCGCCGATCTGTAGGAATTTAGCGTCGCCGAACATGCAGGCGCCGCCTGCAATTTTGGCAACTAATTTATTTGTGATTGCACCCCGGCCTTCAAGAACCGAAATCATGTGGGTGACGGCCGTATCGGCAAATTTCGCCGGGTAGGCTGTAGCGCCAGTGGAGCGAGGCAGCACTACATGGCTGAGCATTCCCAATCGAAGATGCGGGGCATACATGGTCACTGCGATGCAGGAGCCGAGAATCGTCGTAATGAAATTCGGCTCGGCGGCAAGGGCGGCTTGACCAATGCCCACGGCAATGCGATCGGTGGTTGTTCGCGTCGTGGTAGCCATATTGTTTAGTTAATCGGTAGAGGTTGTTGCTGGATAGTTTAACGCATGGCGTCTTCCATCGCCTCACGTAAGGCAATGGTCGGAATGAACAATACACGCCAGCTTAGATTTTCATTTTTGCAATGGAAGCCGGTGCGGCAAATCAACACCGAGTCGCGACCGGAGGCCTGGGCCAACATGGCTTGTTGGAGCACGCTGGCGCCGTAGTCTTGTATGAAATACGGCACCGAGGGCACCAACTGGCGGTCGATAAGCCGCGTCAAGGCGTTGATGTAGGCACAGCCGAGGATGTTGCCGGTTTCGGCCAGGGCCGACATTTCCATGTCGTTCCATTCGGGGCCGCTGCCCGGCGTTGCGTGGAGCAACGAGGCGGCCAATCGCCGGCCGTCTTCCTCGGTGAAAGTCAGAACCATGGCGCCGCCGATTTCGCCTTCCAGATTGAGCACAACCATGGTGAGGCGTTCGTCGTCGAGATTCAACCCCAAGCAGGCTTCGGCCAGGGGCAGCTCGCAGACTTCGTCGAGCGTCAGGGTAATGAGGTTATTCGTCCAGCAGCACATGGCCGCGGAGGCGTCATGCGTGGCTGATGCAAAAAGCTGTTGCAGCAGTTGCAGCTTTGATACGGATTCCGAACATTCAAGTTGCGACATGTGAACTACTCCTGGGTTTCCGCCGCAACAACGGCGGGGTGAGACGACATTTCGATCAGCGTAGCTGGATCGAGAATAAGGGAAATGCGGCCGTCGCCGAGTATGGTGGCTCCCGCGACGCCGGCAACATTGCGATAATTGTCGGCAATGGATTTGATGACGATGTCCTCTTCGCCGAGAACGTCGTCCACGGCTAGCCCCAATTGCTTATCGCCTTCGCCGATAATGACCAACATCGTGTCCTCGGAAGGACAACTCTCTGCGTTTTTCACGTTATGTCCCCATTGGAAAATGGAGCCGAGTCGCATAACGCCCACGACTCTTTCACGAATGGGCGCGGTCCAATGACCATGAACCGTGGCCATATCGCGTCGTTTAACGCGAACGATTTCTATGACGGATTCCAACGGAACCGCAAAAACATCGGCATCGATCTCGATCATCAAGCTGGGCAGGATGGCCAAGGTCAATGGCAGCTTGATCGTGAAGGTCGTGCCACGGTTGGGCTCGCTCTCCACGTCGATGGTTCCGCTGAGTTCGCTGATTTTCGATCGGACAATGTCCATGCCGACGCCGCGGCCGGAGACATCCGTGACTTTTTGTGCGGTGCTTAAGCCCGGCGCCCAGATAAACTGGAAGATCTGCTGCCGGGTCATGGTTTCGGCTTCCGCGGCCTGGACAAGCCCCTTTTCGATCGCCTTGGCCCGGATCCGGTCGGCATTCAGTCCGCGGCCGTCGTCCGAAACGCGGATGACGATGTTGCTGCCTCGATGGCAGGCGTCGAGCGAAACGGTGCCTTGGCGCGGCTTGCCTGCCGCCTCGCGTTCCTCGGGCGTTTCGATGCCGTGATCGGCGGAATTGCGGACCAAGTGGATCATCGGATCGCTCAATTCGTCGATCATCCGCTTGTCGAGTTCCGTGGTTTCGCCGTGGATATTCAAAACAATATCTTTACTGTTGCCGTGAGTAATGTCACGGATGACGCGGTGGAACCGGTTGAACAGCGGCCCGATGGGCAACATGCGCATGTCCATCACGCTGCGGCGAATGCCATCGGTGACATTGTCCAGCAGATGGATGGTTTCGAAGAGGTCGCTAACGCTGGACCTAGCCTTGGCGAACGAGGTGACTTCAGATTGCGCGGTTTCGAGCTCGGTTTGCAGCCGGAGGGCCGTTGCGCGGAACTCCTCGAAATACGCATGGCCGTCGCCGTCGTTCATGGCAACGGAAGCGTTGTGAGCCATCTTTTTCAGTTCATCGGAAACGCGATCGAGGATGCGCGACGACTTTTCGCCGGCCACGTTTTTCTTCAGGGTATCGCCGATCTGCGTGATGCGGGCCTTGCTGATCGTCAATTGACCGGCAAGATTCATCAAGCTGTCGAGACGCTCGATATCGACGCGGAGCGTTTCAGCCGGCTTGACGCCGTGTTCCGGCGGAGCGCCCGCGGCACGAGCGACAGGCGCGGCAGCTTTGACCGCCGGCACCTGGCGACGCTCGAAAAGTTCGACCACGACGGAATGGACGCCGGCCACTCTCAGGGCATGTTCGATTGCTTCCGGCGTTCGCTCCGTGACGACGGCGAAGTTCAGCGATTCCATTTCATCGAGACCTTCCAGGTCGTCGGCGGGCGGATCCAGATAGCGGATGGTGCCCAAATTGGAAAGCTTACTGAAGACCAACCGGGCCTTCAGACCGACCAGCGGAAGATCCGGCTCGAAAATCACGCGGCCGAGCAAAACGGTGTCGGGTTCGTCTTCCCGAACGGCGGCGGCCACGCGTTGTCGCAGTTCGTTGGTGATTTCGGTTGATTTCGCCTTGCCCGGCTCGGGCATCGCTTCGGCGGCCCCGGGCATCGCAATCTCGGCTTCCTCTTGCGGCGTCTCGGCCTTTGGCTTGATCGCCACGCTGCATATATTCCTGGCATCGAGCAACTGCCGGGCTAAAACGTCGAATTGGTCTTCCGGCTTGCCGTTTTTGATCGCATTGACATATTGACGAAGACCGTCGGTGCAAGCCAACATGCCGTCGGCAACCGCCGGTTCGAGGGCGCGTCCCTCATCGACCAGTACTTGCAGCAGATCCTCCATGAGGTGCGCCAGCTTGGCGACGCGGTTTAATCCGATCGTGGCGGCCGATCCCTTGATGCGATGGGCTCCGATGAACAATTGCTCAATGCCTTGCCGACGGTCGCCGGCCTCGACGGCCAGAAGAGCAGTGGTCAACTCGTCCAACGTTTCCTGGGATTCATCGATAAATATAGAAAGATAGCGCGACGCACTTTCCCAGTCGTCTTCAAGACAGGCGAACTCATTGCGGGCGATAATTTCTGATTCGGTCATGGCCGCTGGCGTCGCTTGTTAGTGTGTGGAGTGCGTCGGGTGCGTTGGGGGCGTCGGATTCAAGGGTTTGCGCATCAACCAGGATTGTATACGTTCGAAATGGCGGAGAAAGTCGGCCACGCCCTCGGTGGCGCCGGCCACCAATAGACCTCCGGGCCGTATCATGGACTGTACGTGGTCGATTACTTTTTTCTTGGATGTTCTATCGAAATAGATTAGCACATTCTTCAGGAACACGAGGTCAAATAACTTTTCGGGAAATGGATCCAGAAGATTGTGCTGTCGGAACGTCGTCATATCCGTCAGGATCGGCTTGGCGTGCCATAATTCGGCGTCTTTGGCTTTGGCGAAATAACACCGTTTATACGCCTCAGGCACGAGCCGCATGGCCCTTTCCCCGAAAACGGCGCTGCGGGCCTGCTCGACGGCGCCGATGCCGATGTCGGTGCCGATGATCTGAATCTTCCAATTGGAAAGATCCTTGAGGCAGGCGGCTATGCAACACGCGATCGTGAAGGCTTCGTCGCCGGTGCTGCACGCGGCCGACCAGATCCGGAGCGTGGCAACGTGGCCCGCGGCTCGCTTGGCCGAGCATTCCGGAAGATAAACGCCTCGGAGCCAGTCCCATTGCGCCTGATCGCGGAAGAGATAGGTTTCGTGGGTGGTGATTTCCTGGAGGAAGGCGTCCCATTCAGGATCGCGCGGCGAAAGTTTTTTCAGATGCTGGAAGTATTCCTCGAAATTGTGGATGCCGGTCGAGCGGAGCCGACGGCGCAAACGATTCGAGAGCAGGGCTTTTTTCTGCGCCACG
>CAYWGR010000008.1:39998-41530 GCA_964458015.1 uncultured Planctomycetaceae bacterium | reverse complement strand
TCAATTGCGCATCGCTAACCTGTTCGAGCGAACTCGAGGACGCCAAGGACGATAAAACGTCGGGTGATGCCATGATGTATGCGCTTTGTCGTTGAAGGTCTGGCTGTTGTTGTAAGGTACCGGTGTTCTCGAAATTACTTTAGGTGGCGGCCAATTGGCGGCCGAGACGCCGGACTTGCCGCGTAATGACGGCGGCGCCTTCGTGCAGGCCGAATTGTAGGTCCACGCTTCCTTCGACGTAGGCGGTTCGATTCATTCCATACACATCCGATGTGGCCTCATCTTGTCCGAGTACAAAGCCGCCGGCTTGGCGGATGGCGCGGCAGCCGTCGGCGCCGTCGCGTCCCATGCCGGTCATGATGACGCCGAGACAATAGGGGCCGAAAATCTTTGCCGCACTGGTCATCATGACATCGGCCGACGGTTTGTGACCGCTTACCACGGCGCCGTCGCGGATCACGGTGACGACCGTGGAACCGCGGCTTTTCAGTTCGAGATGTTTTCCGCCGGGCGCGACGTAAACGCAATTCGGCTCAAGCTTGTCGCCGACCGAGGCTTCACGCACCGACAAAGCCGAGAGTGCATCGAGTCGTCCGGCGAGCGGTTTGGTGAACTGGGCGGGCATGTGTTGCACGATCACCATCGGCGGCAACGGCGGCCGCAACGATTCGAGCAATCGAGCCAAGGCGGGCGGGCCGCCCGTCGAGATGCCCAAGGCGATACAACGTCCCGCAACCTCGTCCATCGAGGAGATCGGAATCGGCGCCACGTCTTTCGGCAACGGAGCTTTCGCCGCATGGGCGAGAGGCGCCGGCCGTTTTCGCCGCGTGGCCAGCAGGCGATGAATATCCATGCTGGCCACGCTGCGAATTTTGAAAATCAATTCGGCGATGAACGACGACATGTCGTGCGTCCCATGTTCGGGCTTCGGCACGTAATCGGCGGCGCCGCGGTCCAACGCTTCGAGCGTAATAGCCGCGCCCGCCCTGGTCAGCGAACTGACCATGATGATCGGAATCGGGTGATTGTCCAAAATGGCGTCAAGCACCGTCAGTCCATTCATTTCGGGCATCTGCATGTCGAGCGTGATTACGTCGGGCCGCAGATTGGGCACCGCCGTGACCGCCTCGCGTCCGTTGCGAGCCGTACCCGCAACCGACATGCCGGGCGTTGCCGCGATGTGATCGCTAAGCATCGTCCGAATAACGGCCGAGTCGTCAACAATGAGTACACGAATGTCGCCGGTCGCCATACGCTATTTTCCTTCTGTCAATTCGTCCATGGCGGAGATTTCTTCTTCGCCGAAAATCTTGTCAATATCCAGAAGAATCAGCAATTGATTGTCGAGTTTCACCAATCCGCTCAAGTATTCGCGTCCGAGACCGGATACCGTCGGAGGCGGCGGAGCGATTTGATCGTGCTTGACGCGCAGCACTTCGCTGACCGCGTCGACGACGATGCCGATCGTCTTGCCACATGCCTGGAGCACCATGATCCGGCTTTCATCCGAGAGTTCGCCTTCGGGCAGGCCG
>CAYWGR010000008.1:6843-39988 GCA_964458015.1 uncultured Planctomycetaceae bacterium | reverse complement strand
GACCCGCAGGTCGATGACCGGGATGACCGTGCTACGCAGGTTGATCAAGCCCTTGACGTAATGGGGCGTCTCGGGGATGCGTGTGATATCCGTAATCAGGATAATCTCGCGCACCTTGGTGATTTCGATGCCGTAGGTTTCCTTGGCCAGTTTGAAACTGACCAATTGCATGGTTCCATGAACTTCCGAGAAGGTGTTCTCCATGCCCCGCGATTCAACTGTGGCTGTCGCCATCGCATATCTCCTTGGTTTATCATCTATCGAAATGTACGGGAAATGGGGGGCGGCTTTGTAGGGCCGCCCCCCGTATGGATTTGGACTACGTTATCTTACCGATGCGCGGTAAGAAGCTTTTCATGGATTTTGCTGACGCGGAACTGATTGACCAGTTCGCGAAGCGCCGTGGCCTGTGCGCCAAGCTCTTCGCTGCTGGCAGCCATTTCCTCGCTTCCGGCCGCGGTCTGCTCGGTAACTTGCGATACGCCTTGGATCGCCTTGGCGGCTTCCTCGGTGTTGGCAGCCTGCTCGACCGTGGCGGACGCAATCTCTGTGATCTTGGTCGCGGTCTCTTCCGCGGCCTTGATGATCTGCTTCAACGACTCGCCGGTTTGGGTGCTCAATTGAGCGCCTTCTTCCACGCGTTGCGTCGATTCCTTGATCAACGAGGAAATCTCGCGAGCGGCCTGGTTCGACCGTTCGGCCAGTTTCCGGACCTCGTCAGCCACCACGGCGAATCCCATGCCGTGTTCGCCGGCCCTGGCCGCTTCGATTGCGGCGTTCAAGGCGAGCAAGTTGGTTTGGCTGGCGATTTCCGAAATCACCTGAATGATCTCGCTGATCTTCTGCGAACTGTTGCGGATCTGCTCCATCGATTCGATCGACTTCTGGACCGCCTTGCCGCCTTCGGCCGCCAATTGGTTCGACTTGGCCGCGACCTTCGTGGTCTCGTTGGCGTTTTCCTTGACTGCATTGACCGACCGGGACAATTCCTCGGTCGAGGCGGTCATTTCCTCGACGCTGGCACTTTGCGTTTGAGCGCCTTGGGCCAACGTCTGAGCGCTTTCGGCGATGGTCCGCGAGCCTTCGGCGAATTGGCCGGCGCTCTCGGTGATCTGCTCGATCGCGGCGCACATGTTTGCAATCACGGCATTCACGTTGTCGCGCAACGCGCCGTAGGCGCCGGGATATTCCGCGGTAACCGGCGTCGTGAAATCCTTTTCCGACATCAGACGCAACGATTGGCTGATGTCCTGTACCGGTTCGGAGAAACCTTCCAGAGTGCGGTTCATGCCGCTGATGATGCGGCGGTATTCGCCTTGGTAGGCAGTCTCGTCCGCACGCACGTCGAGTTCGCCGTCGGAAGCGGCCTTCGACAAGGTGTTCGCCTCGGCGATCAGGCCGCGGATGGCCTCGATGCACTGATTGATGTTGTTCTTCAATTCGTTGAAGTCGCCGTTATACGAATCGGTGATCTTCTCGGGGATATCGCCCTTGCTGATCCGATCGACATATTCGGCGGCCATGTTCAGCGGGGTGATAACCGAATCGAGGATGTTGTTGATGCCCACCAAGATCGGCTGGAATTCGACCGGCACCAACTCGGGATTGCCGCGAATCTGAAGCTTGCCGTCGATCGTGGCTTGGGTCAAGCGGCCTGTTTCGCCGACGACCAAACCCAACACCTTCGTGATGTTCATGGCGATAAATGTGCCGAGCAGCAGGAGGCCGATGGCACTGACGGCAATCGTGGAAAACATGTAGGTGATGCTGGACGAAGCATCCGCAGACGCTTCCTTGACCAACTTTTGCGCGAGTTCGGAATTGAAAGCAACGAGATCGCGCAGCTTGGCCAACGAGGCGTTCATGGCATCGCGGGATCCCTTGGCCATTTCCATTGCCTTGGCATCGACAGCCAACACCTTGGGATCGCTGAGCTTCAGGCCGGTCGCGACCAATTGGTCTTTCTGACGCGAGACCTCTTCGAGGTCCACTACGGTTTTCTTCCAAGTGTCCCAAAGGCCCTGGTACTCCTTCCACATGACGGCCTCTTCAGACGTCTTCGTCAGCGGCTCATACGCCCGAAGCCCTTCCTCGGCTTCTTTCAAACCGGCGGTGAACCGTTCGTACTGTTGAGCACGCACTTGGGGGGCCATGTATTGCGGATGCAAGAGACCTCGCACCGCATAGCCGACTTGAAGCTGGCCGGATACGACCAGATTCAAGCTCTGGACGCCCGGCAAGCGAACCAGACCGATCTCATCCACATCGGTCGAGAGTTTGTCGATGCCTTGATAGCCGACCAGACCGACGACGATGGCGACCGCCAGGGCGACGATAAACCCCGCCAACACTTTCGTACCTGTTTTCATCTTAGCGAACATTCTCCAGTCTCCTTGTGTGTTTCGTTGTGAAACAATGGGTGTGATGCGCCGAACCGGATGGGATCCATGATTCTGACGCTCGACTTGCCGGCCGGCATTGGGGTTTGCATGTCGAACGTTCTGGCTTTCGGATAACGCGGTTTATGCCATTTCAGGCGTCCTCCACCAGCTATGACGACGGACCAGGGGAGCCGCCAGATTGCTTTCCAGTCGTCGTTTCGCCTTAAAAAACACCTGACAGTTGGAACTAGCCTGCCGGAATAGCGTACAGACGCCGTCCGGCATCTTTTGGGTGTGCTCGGTGGCCAACAATCCGTCGTCACGGAGCGATTGATGAAACATTCGCAGCACGTTGCATCGCTGCGATTCTTGAAAATGCAAAAGCACATTCTTGCAAACAATCAGATGGAAATCGCCGCGGAGGGGCGCCATCGAAAGCAAGTCATGAACGTCGAACTGGACGCTCGCACGAATCTCCTCGACGATCTGATACATCCCCGGTTTCGAGGCCGCCCGAAAGTATCGTTTGAACAAGTTTTCGGGAATGCGTTTCAGTTCGCCTTCGGGATAGATGCCTTGGGTGACCGTGGGGGCGAACATCGGTTCGACATCCGTGGCATGAATTCGAACGCTGTTATATTGGCAAGCCGTCATCTTCTCCCGCAATAAAATGGCGAGCGTATACGGTTCCGGTCCATGGGCGCAACCGGCGTCCCAAATGCGGATGCGGCTGTGTCCCAGCAAGACCGGCAACGCATGATCGATCAAGGTATCGAGGATTTGCGTATCGCGGAAGAAAAATGTGAATGCCATAAGCTGCCCTCGTCCACCACTACATATTGCCCCGGGGAGAGCAGGGCTTGCCGAACCGTGGTTTAGGGGTCGTGCAAGGCGAATTAAGCTCCCCCTCTCTCGATCAATAGATAGGTTGTGATATCTGCACAAGCAAACGGCAATTTTCCTAGGGGGGGCGGATATTTCCGATTTTTGCCAATTTGATTGGCTCTACCCGCGAAATCCGACCTTTTCCTCACCCCCTCCACCCACATGTGTAGTGTTTTTCCGCCTTTTTTATGCCATTTATTAAGGAACCGATCAGAAACGAACGGTTCCTCGTTTCGCCGAGCAGGCCGGGCAATGCCATAGCATTGATCCCCAATCTGTTGCTATAATCCTCCGTTTGCTTGGGGGCTTCGATCCTGAACAAATTCACGTTCTTTCACGGAGGAATTCATGATGAAGCGTTGTTTTGGTTGGTCGATGCTGGTCGCCGTCGGCATTGTTTTGGGATGCGCTCTGAGTTCCTATGAAGGAATTCCGGCCGCCGTCGCGGCGGAAGATGATGAATCATCGCAAATCGACGATCAAAAAGTCCTCGATCAGTTGAAGGATATCCGCACCGAGTTGAAAGCGATCAACAAGCATTTGCGCACCGGCACATTGAAAGTGGCGGTCATTATGACTCCCGATGCGCCGCCTAATGTGGATCAACAGCAATAGGCTTTCCGCCGCGCAAGCTCCGGCTTGAAAAATAGAGAATCGTTACTGTGTTCCGAAGCCGGAGCTTTGGAACATGGCGTGTCTTTCATAAGCCGTGTCCCATGTCCAACATTTCCGATCCTATGTCCCTCACGCAAGCCGATCACGACAAACGCTGGGTGGCGCTGTCGTCGCTTTTGGCGGCGATTTTGTTGACCGGCACCAAGCTGGGCGTCGGACTTTGGACCAATAGCTTGGGCATTCTGTCCGAAGCCGCGCATTCCGGGCTCGATCTTGTCGCGGCTGCCGTGACGTTTTGGGCCGTCCGCGTTTCCGGCAAGCCTGCCGACCGCGAACATTCCTACGGCCACGGCAAAATCGAAAACCTATCGGCTTTGTTCGAAACCGTGCTTCTGTTAGTCACGTGCGTTTGGATCATCAACGAGGCGGTCGAACGGCTCTTCTTCGCCGAGAACGTCACCGTCGATCCGAATATGTGGGCTTTTCTGGTCGTCATCCTGTCGATCGTCGTGGACTACTCGCGTTCGCGAGCCTTGAAGAAAGCCGCCGATAAATACTCCAGCCAAGCCCTCGAGGCCGATGCTTTGCATTTTTCGACCGACATCTGGTCGTCGGCCGTCGTGCTGCTGGGGCTTTGCGGCGTATCCTTGAGCGAATCCTGGGGAATGCCTTGGCTTGCCCAGGCCGATGCCACGGCCGCCTTGGGAGTGGCTGCGATCGTGATTGTTGTTAGTTATCGGCTCGGCAAAAAATCGGTGGACGATTTGTTGGACAGCGTGCCGGGTTCGCTCCACGATCAAGTCGTTGCAACCGCCAAGCAAGTCGCCGGGGTTGAGGACGTTATCCAGTTGCGTTTGCGGCGCAGCGGTCCGGAGATGTTCGCCGATATGACCATTGCCGTGGGGCGGGCCATCGCCTTCGAGCGGGCGCATGATATCGCGGATCAGGTGGAAACGGCAATCCGCGCGGCTTTGCCCAACGCCGATGTCGTGATTCATGTCGAGCCCATCGCTCCCCGCGAGGAAGACGTTACGACGGTCGTGCGTCTACTGGCGGCCCGGCACGGCCTCGGCGCCCACGGCATCCGCATCTACGAGGAAAATCGCCAGCGATGGCTTGAATTGCATCTGGAAGTGAGCGGTGCTTTGCTGCTGGAAGAAGCGCTCCGGCAGGCGACCGAATTCGAACGCGCCCTGCGCCAAGCCATGCCCGACGTCACACGCATTGTGACGCACATCGAGCCTACGGGCGACGGCGCCGCGACGATTCGCGCCATCCCCGCCGGACAACTGCAAGTGCAAAAGGCCATCGGCGAATTCATCGAGAACGAGCATCTTGCGGTCAAGCCGCACGACGTTCGCGTTCAGCAGGTCGGCGACGAGATGGCCGTTTCGTTCCATTGCGCACTCGATCCCTCGACCGCCATCACCGAAGCCCATGATCTAACGGTTCGATTGGAAAAACATCTGCACGATAGCGTGCCCGGTCTTGGTCGGATCGTGATTCATGTGGAACCCGACGCGCCGCACGACGCGAGGAAGTCGTAATGCGTGGCTGTTCCCAGGCGGCATAATCCGATAAGCCGGCCAAAGCTATTGCACCTCTTGCGATTTTCTCGTGGAGATGCGACAATAATACCAAGCGTTTTGCGTTGCCCTGCCTAATTTTCCCCCCCTCCCTTTGCCTGCCCAAAGATTCAAGGAGTCGCACGATGAACCGTGTCAACCGGATGGTCTTGGTTCGTAGTTTCGGAATCCTAGTCACGGCCTTCTTTTTCACAGCCGGTTTCGCTGCGGCGGCGGAGAACAACTTCAAAGAAAGTTTGGACCAACTCCGCACGGCACGACAGGCGATGGCCAAGGGGCAAAGAGCGGAAGCCAAGGCTGCGTATGCGACTCTGTTGCAGCGGAAAGACATCCCGTCGCATCATCGCTGGGAGGCCGAGGAATCGTTGCGCGAGATTGAACGTATGGAAAAGGGTATGCCTGCTCGCGATCCCGCGGCGTCCCGAGTGGCGAGGCCTGCACGCCCTCAGACGGCCGTTGCGTTTCATGTTGCCGCGAATGGTGATGACGCCAATCCCGGCACGAAAGAAAAACCGTTTCGCAGCCTGGAACGGGCGCGCGACGCGGTTCGCGGTTTGAAGTCGTCGGGCAAATTGCAGGCCGGCAGCATCGAAGTTTTTCTCCATGCCGGCGAATATCCCGTCGCACAAACTTTCGAGTTGACAGCGCAAGATTCCGGCACGGAGCAATCGCCGGTCGTTTATCGAGCCGCGGACGGTGAAACGCCGGTCTTTCGCGGCGGTATCCGCGTATCGGGTTTTCAGCCGGTAGCGGATGCGGAAATTACAGCCCGGCTGCCCGAGGAATCGCGTGGCAAGGTTTTCTGTGCGGATTTGAAACCCTTGGGCGTGAAACAGGTAAAGCCGCTGGAGCTTGGCGGTTTTTGCAGTGGACGAGGGTTCCGAACCCATCCGACGCAAGAGCTGTTTTTCAATGGAAAAGCGATGCAGCTTGCCCGATGGCCCAACCAAGGGTTCGTCTCGGTCCGCGACGTAGTGATTCCGGAGAACCAGAAGATTTTAGTCTGGAACTCGATTCTCGGCAGCAAGACGGGGCCCATTCTTTATGATGGCGACCGTCCCCAGCGCTGGCTGAAAGAAAAGGATGCTTGGCTCTACGGTTACTGGTTCTGGGGTTGGGCCGATTCTTATGAGCGGATCGCCTCGATCGACACGGCCAAGCGGGAAATCGCGTTGGCGCCGCCCTGCTCGACCTATGGCTATCGCAAGGGGCAGCCGTATTGCGCGGTCAATGTGCTGGCTGAACTCGACATGCCCGGCGAATGGTATCTCGACCGTTCGGCGATGATGTTGTATTTCTGGCCGCCGTCCGATCTCGCTCAGGCGACGGTCGAACTGTCGGTGAACGATTTTCCCTTCGTCAAGATGCAAGGCGTTGCCTATGTGTCGCTGGAAGGCATTACGTGGGAACTCGGCGGAGGCGATGCCTTGATAATCAATGAAAGCAATCATTGCCTCGTTGCCGGCTGCACTGTTCGGCGTTGCGGCGGCGACGGCATCATCATCAGCGGCGGCACGGACAACGGCATTCTCGCTTGCACGATCCACGGAATGGGGCGCGGCGGCGTTGCGCTAAACGGCGGCAACCGCAAAACGCTTTCGCCGGGTCGGCATTTTTTGGAAAACTCTGAAATTTTCGACCTTTCGCGGATCGACCATACCTATACCCCGGCCGTGATCGTCTCGGGCGTGGGCAATCGCGTCGCCCACAATCGGCTGCACGATATTCTATCGAGCGCGATGCGGGTGGGCGGAAATGACAACGTCGTGGAATTCAACGACGTTTTTCATGTTGTATTGGAGTCGGACGACCAGGGCGGCTCGGACATGTTCGGCGATCCGACATATCGTGGCAATATCTATCGCTATAATTCATGGCGCGAGATCGGCAATTGGCGTCACCCCAACGACGGGCCCGACTGCGGTCAGGCCGGCATCCGTTTGGATGATGCGATTTCCGGCGTTTTGATCTACGGCAATGTTTTCTATCGCGCCTCGGCTGGGAAACTCGGTTTCGGCGGCGTTCAGATCCACGGCGGCAAGGACAACATTCTGGACAACAACCTGTTTGTCGATTGCGAATCGTCGATCAGTTGTTCGGCATGGGATAAGAACCGCTGGGTGGAATTTACGAGCAAGTCGCTCGAATCGCCGGAGATCGACCGCAATTTGTATCTGGTCAAATATCCGGCGCTGGGTGAGTTGTCGCAGCATGAGAACCGCAATACGATTGCCCGCAGTTTGTCGGTCCAATGCCGGAAGTTCCTTCGTCGCGACAGCGGCAAGCTCGAACTATTCGAGAACGCGGAGACGAAGGACGATCCTGGTTTTGCCAATTTGGCCCAGGGTGATTTCCATTGGAAAGCAGTCGCGCCCTTGGCTGTTAAAATCGGCTGGCGTCCGATTCCACTGGATGAAATCGGTCTGTATGTGGATACGTATCGGAAAACGCTGCCGTGATTTGGCAATGCAACCAAAGACTTTTCCCGCTAATGTTTTGAGGATTATTATGCTAACCGTGCTCCGACGTCTGGTTTTCATCGGAATGCTTGCATTTCCGTTTTCGTTGCAGGTTGCCGGGGCTTTGGCGGCCGAAGAGGCAAAGCCGGCTCCGAAAGAACAGTGGACTTTGGAGAATCCGTCGCTGCGCGTGGATGTGAACGCGCGGAGCGGTGCGATTACGGTGCTTGAAAAACAAAGCAACAGGACATGGAAGCAACATCCGGCGACCACTTGGACGCCTGAACCGCGATTCCGCAATGTCCGCTCCGTCGAGTCGGGCCGCGGCGTGGCGTTCGAGGCCGTCTTTGGTTGGTCACGGGAAAAAGCCATTGAATTGACTGTCACAGTGGTTGTGCCGGCCGAGGGTTCCGATTTATCCGTAATGGCCGACATGCCGAAACACGATTCGGGGATGGAAGATACTCCCTTCCTCGATCCTTTTGTTCTCGAAACGGCTGCAGGCGCGTTGGCCGTGGCCGACTACTCGAACGGCCATCTTTATCCTCTCGATCAGAAACCTTTTTCGCCCCAGTGGATGTCCGCTTCGCGCATGGACATGCCGTGGCTGGGCATTTGCGATATGGAACGCGGCAACGGTTACATGATCATTGTCGAGACCAGCGACGATGGTGCGGTTCAGATGATAGAGGTCTCGGCCGGAGGGCGACAGGTCGTCGCGCCGCGTGTGATCTGGGCGCCCAGCAAAAAAACATTCGCCTACGCACGGCGTTTGCTATACCATTTTTCGCCGCGCGGCGGCTATGTGGCCTTGGCCAAACGCTATCGGGCGTATGCCAAGGAGCATGGGCTGATCGTGCCGTTGGCCGAAAAGATGAAGAAGAAGCCGAACCTTGCCCGGCTTTTCGGCGCGCCCGACGTTTGGGGTGACGGCAGCCTTGATTTCGCCAAGCAGGCTAAGGCGGCCGGGGTTGAAAAAATGTTGATCCACACAGAGTCCTCCGGTGCGGAGATTCGCCAGATCAACGAGTTGGGTTATCTTACGAGCGTTTACGACAACTACACGGACATCGTGCCGATCGAGCCGGGCAAGGGTGTCGATTCACAGCACGACGCCGTGCCCGACAATGTTGTTCTCGAAGCCGACGGCAAACGCAAAACGGCCTGGCTCACCTGGGACAAGAAAACGCAGTTCATGAAGCGATGCCCGGCGTGCTGGGTTTCGGCCGCCGATCAGGTCATCACGAATGTGCTCAAAGAGAAGCCGTATCTGGGCCGCTTTATCGACGTGACCACGGCCGAGGATCTTTATGAATGCTACGATGCCAAGCATCCGCTGACGCGAGGCCAGAAACGCGAGTGCGGCGAAAAACTTTTAGGGCTGGTCGGTTCCAAAGGCCTCGTGGCCGGCGGCGAGCACGGCATCTGGTGGAGCGTGCCCAACGTCGATTACATCGAGGGCATGATGAGCGGGAACTATTACTCGTGGCCCGCCGGACATCTGTTGCATCCGAAATCCAAGGAAGAAACCTTCACCGATCCCGGCGGATGGAAATATCTTCCCTGGCAGCAATATGAAAAATTCGGCATCGGCCATGTGTATCGCATTCCGCTTTGGGAATTGGTCTTCCACGATTGCGTCGTTTCGACCTGGTATTGGGGCGATTCGAACGATTTTCTGCTGAAGGCCGCGCCCGAAGTCACGGCCAAAAAAGACGCCTTCAATATTCTTTATGGCACGATCCCGATGTTTTGGGCAAACGAAGAAGGAAGCTGGAGATTGGCTCGGGATGTGTTCCTGCAATCATACCGCAACACCTGCAAGCTGCATGAGGTGATTGCCGGCACGGAGTTAATGAGCCACGAGTTCATTACGGCGGATCGAGCCGTGCAGCGTTCGCGGTTTTCCGACGGGACGGAAGCGGTCGTCAATTTCGGCGAGAAACCCCAGGAAGTCGAGCTGTCGGGCGTAAAGTATTTGCTGCCGCAAAACGGTTTCGCCGTGAAGGGGCCGCGGATCGAACAATCGCGAGCACTGGTGAACGGAAAACCCGTTACGACGATCCAGGCCGGCAATTACCGCTGGTCCGACGCGAAGTAAAACGTTTTTACCCAACGCCAAGCTTCAGCAAGTTTTCCAGGGCTTGCCGCTGAAAATGATCCGAGACACAGTAAAACGTTTTTACCCAACGCCGGGCGAATGAAAATCGGTATTGCCGAGGTATTCGAGCACGGCGGAAGCGTGCTCCCATACTTCGCGCATGAATTGCTCTTTGAGCGCCTGGCGAACCACGTTTTTCTGGTCGCGGTTCAAGAGACCAAGGTGAACAACCTTCTCCATGACGAGATCGTCGCTTTGGTCGAGAGTCGTGAGCGCCCATCGAGGCGCTAACTGAAACGACCGTATGCCGGACAAACGTTTTCCCTCGGGCAGCATGGAGAATTTCAGCTCGACGAGCTTGAAATCACCCTGGGCAGGGAGTTTTTCATGGTTGCGCTTGGCGCTAATGAAGCCGGAACCGGTTTTGAGCATCCAACCGTGCCCGTTATTTTCCCACGTGGCCACGAGATGGCCTTTATCACAGATCAAGTAATGATTGTCGCGATTGAGCCGTTCGGGCACGTGCATCGAAGGCAGATGCTCCTCGGTGGCGGCCTGGACATGTTGGTCGGAAGGCGTTTCATCGATATCGACGCCAACCTCAGCCGAATCAGCCGCAATCAGGACCGGTTGGCCGCATTTAGGACACTTGCGCGTTTGGCCCGCAAGTTCGTCTTTAGCGTTGAGTTTACTGCCGCAGTGGGGACAACTGACGCGAATCATGGCCCGATACTCCCACAAGAAGAGACGCGGGGGACCTCTCGTTTCGTCGCTCCCCCATCCCCCCCGTGCATGGTAACGTATTCCCCGCGATTTGTCAATTATAGTCCTTGCGGGTCATATGCTGCTACCCGTAAGGCTAGTGCAATTGCGTACCAGATCGTAAAACCTTAAAATCAAAGGGCGTTTGAGACGGATGATGGTTAGGATGGATAAGTTATCAAAGACAGCGGGAGATTGAAAAGTCGTGCATCTGGACCACTTGCCCGGTACATTTTTTGGACCCTCCAACCTTGTGGAGCTCCTTTTGCACCGTGCGCGCTGTCAACCTGAAGATGTTGCATTCACCTATTTGGTCGATGGAGAAAACGAACAGCTCCACCTGACCTATCGGGAGTTGGATCGTCAAGCCAGGGCCATCGGCGCTTGGCTTGAGTCGCACGATCTTGCGGGCGAGCGGGCATTGCTGCTTTACCCGGCGGGGCTTGAGTTCATCGCCGCGTTTTTCGGCTGCCTTTATGCCGGCGTCATCGCGGTGCCCGTCTATCCACCCCGCCGAAATCGTTCGTTGAACCGGATCCAGGCCATTGCCGACGACGCCGAGGCCAAGGTGGCTTTAACGACCGACGTGGTGCTGAATCGGGTCATGCCGTTGATCGATGAAACGCCTCATCTGAAACAACTCACATGGCTTGCGACCTGCCAAGTGCCGTCCGAGATGGAGCGGGAATGGACGATGCCCGACGTCCACGGCGACACCTTGGCGTTCCTTCAATATACATCCGGCTCGACGGGCACGCCGAAAGGCGTGATCCTGAACCACGCCAATCTGGTTCACAACTCGGCGCTAATCTCGCATTCGTTCGAGCATACCCGTTCGGGCCGGGGTGTGTTTTGGCTGCCGAGCTATCACGACATGGGGCTGATCGGCGGCATTTTACAGCCGCTTTATATTGGCCGGCCGAATATTCTGATGTCACCGATGAGCTTTTTGCAAAAGCCGTATCGTTGGCTTTCGGCGATTTCGCGGTTTCGCGGCACGACGAGCGGCGGACCGAATTTCGCCTACGACCTTTGTGTGCGCAAAATTACGCCGGAGCAGCGCAAAACACTTGATCTCAGCAGTTGGCGCGTGGCGTTCAACGGGGCCGAACCGGTTCGCGCGGAAACGCTCGATGCATTCGCCGAGGCGTTCGAACCTTGTGGATTCCGCCGCGAAGCTTTTTTCCCGTGCTTTGGCTTGGCCGAGGCCACGTTGATTGTTTCGGGGGGATATGTTTTAGCTCCGCCGGTGATTCGCCCATTCGACGCGGCGGGAATTTCTCGGCGCGAAGTCATTCCCGTCGAGGAACAGCAAGAAGGAGCGAGGGCCTTGGTCGGCTGCGGCGAAAATCTGCCCGACCAAAAAATTGCCATCGTCGATCCCGACACCTTGACGACCTGTCCGCCGAATCAGATCGGCGAGGTTTGGGTTTTTGGCCCCAGCATCGCCAAAGGATACTGGCAACAGAAAGAAGCCACGGAGCGAACCTTCCATGCCCGTTTGAAAGACACCGGGGCAGGCCCGTTCCTTCGCACCGGCGATCTGGGCTTTTTGCAAGACGGCGAATTGTTCATCACGGGCCGGCTCAAGGATTTGATCATCGTTCATGGGGTGAATTACTATCCCCAAGATATCGAACGCACCGTGCAGCAAAGCCATCCTCGCCTCCGGCAGGATTGCGGCGGCGTCTTTACCGTGGAAATCGACGGTAAAGAACAACTGATCGTGGTTCAAGAGATCGAACGGCACAAGCGATCCGATTTTGCCGGCGTCTTCGCGGCCATCCGCAAGGCCATCGCAAGCGAATTCGAGCTTGCTCCCGACGCAATCGTGTTGATTCGCGCGGGCAGCGTGCCGAAAACTTCGAGCGGTAAGATCCAACGTCATGCCTGTCGCGACGGTTACTTGGCCGGCACGCTGGACGTGGTCAGCCAGTGGCGCGCGACCGATCCGCAGTCGGAAAGCGAATCCACCGTCGCCCCGGCAACGGCAAAAGACCAAGAATCGGCGAAACTCGCGGCTTCCGCGTCGCGCCATGTCTCGAATCTTAGCAAGTCCGTGCATGGCCGGGTGGTTAACGACCGGCTCACGCAACTGGTGATCGAGGAAATCCGCCGCGTGGCCAAGGAGCGAGCCAACGGCTTGACGCTGGATACCCCCATCGTCGAGTCCGGCATGGATTCGCTCGAACGCATGGAAATACTATCTTCGTTGGAAGAGAAATTCGGCGGGCGATTCCCCGAGGAAATACTGCCCGACTTGGAGACAACGCGCGAACTCGTGGCGGCCGTTGAAAAATACCTGGGCACCGAGCCTCGACCGCAAAAGGCCAAGTCGGCCAACGCCGAGATTCCGCCGGCCAACTATCAATTCGACAAGTTCCCCGAGTATCTACTGCTTCGCGAAAAACTGGACATGCTGGCCACCACGGGCTTGGGCAATCCCTTCTTCGTGGTTCACGACGGCCCCACGACCGACCGCACGATCATCAACGGCCGCGAGCTGATCAATTTTTCGAGCTACAACTATATCGGGATGTCGGGCGATGCAACGGTCAGCGAAGCGGCCAAAGCCGCCATCGACCACTACGGAACCAGTTCCTCGGCCAGCCGGTTGGTTTCCGGGCAAAAAGGCATTCACGTTGAGTTGGAAAAGACGGTTACCGAATTTTTGGGCACGGAAGACACCATTGCACTGGTCGGCGGCCATGCCACAAACGAAACCACCATCGGCCACTTGATGGGCCCGGGCGATCTGATTTTGCACGACGCCTTGGCGCACAACAGCATCGTTCAAGGCTGCATCCTTTCGGGCGCTCGACGCAGGCCGTTCCCCCACAATGATTGGCAAGCCGCCGATCGCCTGCTCGAACAATACCGGCATGAATATCGCCGGGTATTGATCGTTATCGAAGGCGTATACAGCATGGACGGCGACGTGGCCGACTTGCCGCATTTCGTCGAGGTGAAAAAAAGGCATCATGCCCTGTTGATGATCGACGAAGCACATTCGATCGGCGTTTTGGGGCCCACCGGACGCGGCATCGGAGAATACTACGGCATCCCGCGCAGCGACGTGGACATCTGGATGGGAACGTTCAGC
The DNA here is from genome assembly GCA_964458015.1 of uncultured Planctomycetaceae bacterium. GTDB lineage: Bacteria > Planctomycetota > Planctomycetia > Pirellulales > Thermoguttaceae > CAYWGR01. The sequence goes on along the minus strand of CAYWGR010000008.1, from coordinate 26,096 downwards.
AAGGCGCTCGGCAGTTTGGGCGGCTATATCAGCGGATGCAAGGCTTTGGTCGAGTATTTGCGATACACCGTGCCGGGGTTCGTTTTTGCGGCGGCCATGCCGCCGGCCCTGGCCGCCGCTTCGATCACCGCGCTGCGGCTGCTTCAGCAAGAGCCCCAGCGCGTGGCTCAGTTGCGGAAAAACGCGGAATTATTCCTGAGCTTGGCCCAACAGCACGGTTTGAACACGGGCATGAGCAAGAACTCGCCCGTGGTGCCGGTGATTTTGGGCAATTCCATCCTCAGCCTGAAATTGTCGAAGGCGATGCTTTCCCACGGCATCAATGTGCAACCGATCGTGCATCCCGCCGTCGAGGAGAGCGCGTCGCGTTTGCGGTTTTTCATCACATCCAAGCATAACGAACAACAATTGCGTAACACCATCGATGCGATGGTGGAAGAACTGAAGAAAATCGATCCCAGCCGTTTAAGCTCCGCTTTGTGCGAAGCAAAAGCGGCCATTTAATCATACGAGGTGGTGCTTTGCTTACTGAACAGGAGATCTCACGTGCGTGGCGAAGTTTGTTTCGCAACGCGGAACCCAATGAGGACACCTTTGCCAAAGCGGAAGTGTTGCTCGACGAACTTCGGCCCGAAAGTCCCTTGCGCCATCGCTTGGGCACCGAATTAGAGGAACTGCGTTTACGGGCGAAACAAGAAGCCTAGGAACGCGGATCCGTTTTATCCGCTGCATCAAGAAAAAGTTGCGGGCTGTCGAAGCGGCGTTGTTTGCCGTTCCGACAGCCCGTAATCCATAGATGGGTTGTCTTGAACCGGCCCGATCCATCGGGGATCGGGCGTTTGCTTTAACGGTTGATGTCGAAGCCGATCGTCAAGCCGTTGACAAATAGCTGTTGGCGGTTGTTCGCCATGTCGATCCCCATATTGGGAACCGCGTATTTCATCATGCTGCTGCCGTAGGCGATGCCGTCCATCCACATGCCGGTCCAACCCGCATGGGCCGAGATCGCTCGCGTGATTTGGTAGCGGCCTTCAAGCCGCAATTCGATCACCGGCGAGAACTCCCGAGCCGACTCGGTTGCCGAGGAACGTTTCTCGTTCATAAACGCCGGTTGGTAAGGCTCGCCGCTGCCGGCGTTCAAATTCGGGCCGATGTCGGATTGTTCGTTGATGTTTTGGCAGTTGAGGCCGGCCATGAAGCGGCCTTCCACCGACAAGGTCCAACGGCCTTGTTTCTTGAACCATCGCATGCCGACTTCCGGACCGACGATATGGTTCTGGGCCTCGCATTGCCAAGTGCTGTTTTCCAGGAACGAGGGAACATTCAGCGGATCGTCGTTGGCATCTGTCGGAGACTCGCCCGCCTGGAAGTAGAACGAGTCGTTATACTCCATGTAGCGAGGGCCTGCGAACCATTCTATTGTTCCGCCCTTGTGGAAGGTGTGCATCCGATGCAGATACATCAATTCCACGCTCCACATGCTGACCTTATGGGTCATGAGGCAGTCGTAAAAGGAGGTGGGCAAGTCGACATTGGGACCGCCGATGACAGTTGGGCCTTGCAGTCGTCGTTCTCCGGCTTGACCGAAGATCGGATCGTCGAACAATATATCCGCCGAGGCGACGCTTACATTCTGAGCGACGTTGCCGACCTGGAAGATACTGGCGAACCATCCATTGCTGTCCTCGATGCGGCCGAATTCAAAGCGAGTTCCGCCGTTCCACTGGCCTCCGAAGGCCCCGGTGTTGAGGGTGTTGACCTCGTCCACCTGCGAAGTGCCGATATAGACCGGCCAAGGCGACTTGGTTTCATCGCCTACGACCGTGGTCTTGGGGGCTGAAAAGTTCCAGTACAACCCATCGAATTGGAAGAAATATCCTTCGTTGGGTTGTTCCTGCCCGCCATAAGTGCTGTTATCGGCGGGAGCAAACACTTGGAAGCCCAAAGGCCCCTGTCCAAATGCCGGCGATGCCAAGAGAAGTATGAACAGTCCAATGGCCACGCGTGATCTGGTGCGGTTGAGCGGCATAGTTTTAGTCCACCTTAATCTGCGTCCAATTACGAACGGATCCCAAACCATCCCACGCGGAGGGTCTGTTATCTGGTCGTGACGATAGTATCGGACGTGCCAGTCACGCGAGTTGAGTAAGAAAGGTAAAGATTGCGGAAAAAATCAGTAAAATTAACCTGCATGAGGGGGTTTGGCACTCGTTTAGACTAAAAAGAGATGCTTTAGGCCATCCATATAAGCCATAAGCAACTAACCATAAGGTGTTATTTCCTGCAAAATATCGTTTTAGGGAACTAATCCGACGGCCTTTGCGTCTAACCGCTCTGCATACCGTTTGGTTGAAATTGCGTTAAATCCTCCCCCCAGATATCCTAATTCCCCGTGTTTCGATGGATTTTCCTTGACATTCCTTGGGTGCGTAATCAAGATGAAACAAGCTTTACGCAAAAAATGCCTAGTTTTCCTAGTCTGGTTGATTGATTTTTGGGGCGAAATCAACGCAAACCGTTTGACAGAATACCAGGATTTGGCTTAGATAAAGGGGTCGTGTGGATTATGAGCAGCGACAGGGCCCACAGGTGTCGCCGGCTCGAACCGCCATACGACAAACAGAATATGACAGATCTGACCAAGACCCGCAGATCGTCCGCGGGAACCATGTTAGCGGACTTATCAGCGGATTCTTATTGCGCGGCGGGGTTCTCCCGCAAATGTTTGCGCTATGGCTATGCGCTTGCTTTCCGTGATAACGCTCGTATTTCTCTTTTCGGCCTCTGGTTGGAGATGGCCGCCCAATAGGTATACCGAAACATTAGATTCAACAGAGGCATTCTTTTAGGGGAACTTTTGACCATGTCGCTACGTCTTCCGAAGCTTGGTAACTTGGGTAACACCTGGGATCGCATTTGGGACAACATTCTCGGAACAAAATCTCGCGATTTCCACGACCGCAAGCCGCGCTCGTTGAAAATCGATCCATTGGAAGAGCGGCAACTTTTGTCGATCTCGGCCGATGCCACGACGCTGACCATTGAAACCGGCACCGGCGTCACGGTTGGAGGACAGTCGATCGCCACGGATGACAACGGCGACACCGTCGTTGTTTGGACGGCCACGGAATCGAATATCAATTCGATTACGAACAACTACGAGACGAACGTTTATGCGCAATATCTGACGCAAGACGTTCAAAAATTGTCGCTGGTTACAGGAACGGATTCGTTCTATTTGGTCTACGGCGGCAGCACGATCACGCAAAAGCTTTCGTTTAGCAGCACCGTAACGGTCAACGGCAATGATCCCAGGGATATCGATGCATCGCTTCATCTCTCGTTCGGTGCTGCAACCGGCGAGATTGCCTACAGCGAAACGGATTATGAGATCTTCGCGTCAGATCTCCGGGACACCTTGACTGCCACATTGGGACTTACCAATGTTAAGGTGACGTGCGAGGACTCGCGCACTTTCACGATTACCTACGATGCCACGGATTCGTCGCTTTTAACGCATACCGTGTTGGAAATCGACCAGGATAGCACGACTTTCACCGACGGTTTCCTTCCGTCCGTGGCGATCACGACGGAAAGCCAACCGACGCTGGTCGGAAAAATCAAGGTATCGGCGACGAACTCCGCCGACACGATCACCTCGATTGAAAGCAGCTTCGCCGCCGCCGGGATTGATGTGACAGCCACCGCCGTGGCTGATATAGCATCCACCGCTGTTAAAGAAAACCTTACCAACTTCTACATTCAATTCAACGGCAATGCCGGCCTGCAAATTCTCGATCAACTCAAAGTCTACAACGCCCTTAACGCCTCGGGCACGGACGTTACTGACAGTTGCAGCACGAGAATCGTCAAAGAGTCGTCCGGGAAGTTCCGCGTGAACCCGACGGAAATCGACAATCCCTACACGTCCGGCACAGACTATACCAATCAGTATGACGCAGCCGTGTCGATGGACGATGACGGCGATTTCATCATCACTTGGACGAATCAGAACACCGACGGCACAACCGACATTTATGCCCGGCGATTCTCGTCGGTAACCTACTTAGGCTCGAGCAATCTCGAAAAACTTACTCTTTACGCGGACATTACATCGACTGCCACCTCGATCGTCGTGAATTCCGTTGCCAATGGATTGACCGTCGGCACCACGATCAAGATTGACTCGGAGCAGATGATCATCACCTCGATCTCCTATGCGGATGTCAACAAGGACGGCACATACGAATCCGTTTGTGGTGTCACGCGCGGCGTCGGCGGAACCGCCGCGGCAGTGCATTTGAAAGGCACCAAGGTGTCGCCTCTGATGCTGATCGACAACAACGCCGACGGCGTCCAGGAAACGACGATCCAGTGCGTGCGTTCGGATATCGCGCCCGTGGTGGATGGTCTGACGATTATCGACAGCGCCTCGGGCACATTCCGGGTCAACACACTGACCGCCAACAACCAGGGCGAGGTCTCCATCTCGATGAACGCCGAGGGGAATTTCGCCATCTCTTGGAGTTCCGCGGGCCAGGATTCCAGCTTCTTCAACAGCGTTTGGGTTCGGAATTTCACCGCCGACGGCAAGCCGGTGGACGTGGAATACGTCGTGTCCCAAAACAACGCCAACCGGCATAGTGGATCGGCTGTTGCATTGAGCGATGCCAATTTAGTCGGCGTTGTGTGGTTGTCGGCTCCCGCCGGCGCGGTCAGCTACGACAACGATGGCATCACTGTTCTCTTTACCGGCCTCGACTCCTCGTTGACCAAATGGGACGGCACGCTTGTAAAAAGCATGACCCAAATTGCCACCCTGTCGGCGTATACGTCGTGCGCCTTCGACACAGCCGACGACTTCGTGGTTTCCTGGAGTGCCGATGGCGACAACGACACCATCAACATTGATGCAAACTCTTGGGACGATATCGGCGTCTATGCGATCGAATACAACTCGGTCGGCACGGTGATTCAACCGGTCTGGCGCGTCAGCAGCGGCAGCCTGACTCCCACTTCGGTCTGCTCGTGGCCCGCCGGCCAAGCCAACGGCCAGGTAACGATCGACGCGGACGGCGATATTACCATTGTATACGAGGGCTTTGGCTCCGATATCACCTACGACCCCACCGACGACTCGAACTTCGACGTCGATCTTGCAATCAACTCGGCTTTGACCGATCAAGCCAATGAACTGACGCCGCAAACTACCCTCTCGGACGACGTCAGCGGTGCAACCACATTGACCTCGAATCTTAACGGTCAAACCACTTTGACCGACGATGCCGCGGTCAGCAATTTGAACCAGGCCACGGTCGAGACTTCGTTGACCACCGACACGGGCTCGACCACGCTGTCCGAGAACACGGTGCAGACGGCCTTGACCTCGGACGTCCTCAATGCCACGACGCTGACCAGCAATACGACGGAAACGACGCTTACGAGCAACACCGTGGAGACGACGCTATCCTCGGACATCGCGCAGACGGCGTTGACCTCGGATGTCTTGAATTCGACCACGTTGACCGGAAACACGACGGAAACGACGTTGACCAGCGACACGGTCGAAACGAAACTGACCTCCGACGTCGCCCAAACGACGCTGACTTCCAAGGTTCTGGGTACGGTCGATTTGTTAGCCAACATCAACGAAGCAACCAAGCTGAGTTATGCCGTTGCGGTCTCCTCGCTTACGGCCGCCATTGACGCCGTTCAAACGACGATCACCGTGAAATCAAACACATCGTTCGCCGTCGGCGACACGATTCAGATTGACAGCGAATGCATGATCGTTACGGCCGTCAACTCGGACGGCGTCACGTTGAGCGTCACACGCGGCGCCAGCAACGGTACCGATGAAATCCCGCCCGCCGCCGCCCACGAATTGTATTCCACGGTCGGCGCCGCCGTCATCACAGTGGAATCCACCTCGGGTCTGACCGCTGGCACGATAATCCAGGTCGGCAATGAGCAGATGCTCATTACCAAGAAGGTTGGCACTGTCTTGTACGTCACCCGCGGCTACCACGAGACCGACGCCGTTGCCCACGCGGCAGGCACTTCGGTGGCCACTGCGACGATCCGAGTCGATGACACGACAACCACCTTTAGTTCGAAGTTCGGCATCGTCGTGGGCGACGAGTACATGACCGTGACGGGAATCAAGCTTATTGATGTAGATAGTGATGGCGTTGTCGATTATGCCCTATGGACGGTTATCCGTGGCGTGGGCGGCACGACCATTTCGTCGCACATGGCCGACGAAGAAGACGTGATTGCCAACACGATCAAGGTGTTCGATGCGACCGGCCTGGCTGTCGGCGACAAGATCTACGTCGATACCGAGCTCATGACCATCGTAGGCATTGACGGCAAGACGCTGACCGTTTCGCGTTCCGCTAGTGCCGTGGCACATGCCAAGAACATCTCCGTTACCTCGGCGACCATTACGGTTGACGGCGTTCTAACTGCTTCGACGCCGTTCGGCATCCTTGTGGAGAGCGAGCAGATGACCGTAACGTCGATCAAGCTGGTCGATCTCGATGGGGATGGCACCAGCGACCATACGGTTTGCACCGTGACTCGCGGCGAGCACGGTACGACGGTCGCCTCGCATACCTCGGGCAACGATGTGATCGGCAATACGATCAATGTTGCTTCGGCCATTGGATACGAGGCCGGCGACACCGTTCAAGTCGGCAACGAACACATGAAGATTATCTCCAAAACCGGCAACCAGTTGCGGGTTGAACGCGCCGCGGATGGCACCACGATGGCCGCCCATTTGAAGACCGCGACGGTTTCTTCGGCCACGATCAAAGTTGCCGACACGACGACGACCTTCACGAAGCCGTTTGGAATTCAAGTGGGCAACGAAAGCATGACCGTGACGGGCATACAGCTTGTTGACAACAATAGCGACGGTGTTATTGAGTACGCCTTGTGGACGGTTACCCGCGGCGTCAACAGCTCGACGATTGCGACGCACTTGATCAACGAAAAGGTTGTGACCAACACCTTGGTCGTGGCGGATATCACCGGCCTGGCCGTCGGCAATACGATTTTGATCGGCACCGAGTATATGAGAATCACGGCCATCAGCGGCAACACGCTGACGGTTGTCCGCGGCGCCAACGGTTCGACGGTCGCCACCCACAATACCGGTGACGCGGTTTACTCGGCGACGATTACCGTGACGGATGCCGTGACGACCGACACGGCCGTGCCGTTCGGCATCGTCATCGGCAACGAGTTCATGACCGTCATCGGCGTTTCCTCCGACGGCAAGACCTTGACGGTTCTTCGCAGCGAAGGCGGAACGACCATCGCTTCGCATCTCTCCGGCTCGACGGTCAACAGCAACACCATCGACGTGGCGGATGCCAGCGAACTGCAAGTCGGCGATATCATTCAGGTGGGAACAGCCGAACACATGAAGATCGAGGGTAAAGTAGGCAACCAGTTGACGGTTACCCGCGCCGTGGACGGCACCACGTTGTCGGCCCATGTCAAGGGCGACATGGTCGCCTCGGCCGAGCTCGATGTTGCGGACACCACGACGACCTTCACCAAGCCGTTTGGAATCCAAGTGGGCAATGAGTTCATGACGGTCATCGGCATCGTCAATAATGGCACTTATTGCACATGGACGGTCATTCGCGGCATAGGCGGCACGACCATCGCTTCGCACTTGGCCACCGACGCGGTGATCCCCAATACGATCAAGGTTGCCGACGCCACTGGCTTCAAGGTCGGCGATATGATCCAGATCGGCAACGAGTTGATGATCATCACGGCCATCGACGGCCAAACGATCACGGTTTCCCGCGCTGCGAACGGAACGGCGGCGGTTACGCATCTGAAGGGCGACATGGTCGCCTCGGCCACGATCAAGGTGGAGGATTTCGACACCTTCCCGACCACCAACGGCTACAGTATCCAGATCGGCAACGAAATCATGACCGTCGTCGGCGGCGCCGGCACGGACACCTGGACGGTCCTTCGCGGTCAGTTTGGAACCACGATCGCCTCGCATTCGGCGAGCGATGCCGTTCATGCAGCCACGATCTATGTAGCCTCGGCGGAAAATATCCAGATCGGCGACATCATTCAGATCGGCACCAGAACGACCGGCATCGAATTGATGCGGGTTCTTGCCGTCGATGCCGTCAACGGCATCTTGATCGTGCAACGCGGCGTCTATACGACGACCGTCATAACGCACGTCGCTGGTTTGGCCGTTACCGACGACACGCTCCACGTCGCCGATGCCTCGCTCTTTGACGTTGGCGATGTCGTCCAGATCGGCAACGAACTGATGACCATTCTCACGATTGATACCGTGAACAACATCCTCGTGGTTCTTCGCGGTACGTATGATACGACGATTGCCCATCACAACAACCTTTCTCAGGTTATCTGTGCAACGATCAAGGTGGCGGACTACGCTTCGTTCCCAACGGAGAACGGCTTCGGCATTCAAATCGGCAATGAGTTCATGCGTGTGATCTTTGGCGCCGGCACGAACACCTGGATCGTGCTCCGCGGCATCCTCGAAAGCTCGGTCGTCACGCATCATACCGGCGATTTGGTCCTGCAGAACACCTTCACGGTGGATTCTTCGACGGACCTTGTCACGGGCACGAAGATCCAGATCGGCGACGAAGTGATGACCATCATCTTGATCAACGGCGATACCATCACGGTGCGCCGCAACATCTATGGGCTCACCAACCTCGCGGACTTGCTCCACGCCAACGGAAGTACGGTGATCGGCGTGATCGAAGTGGCCTCGATGCTTGGCGACTCGGTCTATGAGTTCCCGCATCAGAACGGCGATATGTTCGTAATCAAGATCGACAATGAGAAGGTCTTGGTGACCGTGACACAAGCTGAGACGACCCTTGTCTCGGCGATCAGCGACACGGACACGACAATCGTGGTTGCCGACGCGACCGGCTTCCCCACGGAACCCGGATTCGTGATCCAGATCGACAACGAATACATGCGTGTTATCGCGATTGCGGCCGACGGCGTCACGTGGACGGTCATTCGCGGCATCAACAACAGCACGCCGGCTGCCCATGCCGTAGACGCTGCGGTAACGACGTTCTTCTGGACCTACCAGCGCGGTTATGATGGAACCGTGATTACGAAGCACGACGAAGGTTCGAAGGTAATCATGGACATCTCGGAGGTCCTGGATATTGATATCCCGGAAGTCCAAGTCGTGTCGTTCTCGCTACCAGGCAGCGGATGGGCCGCCATCTCGATGGGTGGCGTCAAATCCGCGGACTTCGAGTTCGATTCCTCGGATCCGACGGCTACGGCCGCGGCATTGCTGGCGGCGATTCAAGATATCGCTACTTTGGGCGACGGCGAGGGCGACATCACCGTCACCGAGGTTGCCGGCAGCAACGGAATGTTGTATACCGTGACTTTCAGCGGCGCCTATGCCGGCGTCGATCAAGATCCTATTTTGCAAGCAACGCCTTCAACGACCACCTCGTTGTACGCGGGCTTGATTACGTCCGTGACGGTCGTCGATGGCCACAACTCGGACAACACGGATGCGTTGATCAACTTGATCAACGAAACGCTCGGGCAAGATCGTGAGACTCTCGAAGAGGGATATGCCGGTTTACGCGGCGATGCCTACGGCATTTTGGCCACGCAGATGGACGCGAATTCGTCCTACGGCTCCGTGGCGGTGCTCACTTCGGACGTGCAATTGAACGAACTGACGGACGGCTCCAATCAGACGATCAACATTCTGATCGAGAGCGACATCAACGCCGGCACGTTCAGTCTCCGCGTCTACGATCCCTATATTCCTACCACTTATCAGGACATCTTGATTACCCCGGTGTTCGATGATAACGGGAATCTGTTGATCGGCGAGACGTCGGATGCGATCGAGGCGGCCTTGAACTCCGCGACGGCCATGATCGGCACGCCTGTCTCGATCTCCGTCGATGTAATCGGCGCTGATGCGATTCTGGCTCGCGAGGGAACCTACTGGGCCGTGCTCGACAGTAGCGGCAACACCCTCGATTCCGAGAAGTACGTTGTGTTCCAAGTCACCTTCTGGACCGATGTCCACGACACGGGCGTTCCGATCGCCTTGACGCCGAACGGCAATAAACTGACCAAGTCGGTGACCGAAGAGCAGGTCGTGACGTTCTCGAAGGAAGGCAGCGGATGGGTCGCCATTTCGATGGGCGACAGCACCTCCGAAGATTTCTGGTACGATTCTTCGAATCCGGAGGGGACGGCTGCCGCCTTGCGGGCCGCTATTCAAAGCATCGCTGAAGAAGGCGACGGCGAAGGCGACATTACCGTGGTGGCCGTTGAAGGCACCGCCGGCACTCAGTACTACGTGACCTTCACCGGCGCCTATGCCGGGGTGGATCAAGCGTTGATCACGCAAGCCACCACCGAACAGGCAGGCTTGGACAATCCGCAAAACGTATTCGTGGGAGCTCTAACCTCCGTTACGATGGTCAATGGCGGCGATATCGATGCGGCAGATCCGCAATTGATCACCATCGTGGCAGCGGATTCGGGCACGGCTCAATACGAGTCTTCAGTCGCCATGCAAGCCGACGGCACCTTTGTCGTCGTCTATACGCAAGGCAATGAGAGCACAAACCAGGTGACGAGCAACTATCTTGACGCCTATGCCAATGCGATCAGGAATCCCACGACCACGTCGATTCTCGTGCAAAGCTATACGGAAAGCACCGACACCGCCGGTCCGACGGTCACCGCCCTCGAAACGATCACCGGCGATGAAGTGCTTCGCAATGGCAACATCATCGTCGCGTCTTCCTCGGATAAGATCACCTATTTGGTGATCGACTTCAGCGAGGCCATGTACTGTGTCGAAAACGTGGATGCGCAATTGACCGCCTTGGGCTTTACGCGAGCCACCGCCAGCGCCGATCTGCTCGCCGAATGCGAGACCAAGTGGGCGATGAGTGTCCTAAATCCCCTCAATTACGTGATCGCGTTAAGCGGCACCACGCTCAACGACGCCGTCGTGGGGGTCAGCTATGGCTTGAACCAAGCCTTTAATTTGGGCTGCACCGCGATCGGCAACAACAAGTATCAGGCCATCCTGACCATTGACACCGATTCGTTGAACGCCGGCAATCAAGGACTGTCGCTCGGCAAGTACACAATCACGTTCAAACATTACGTGGCCTCGTCGGGCACGACCGCCGGACAATCCGGCCTTTGCGACGTGATCGGTAATTCGCTCGGTACGACCGGCTTCAATTCCAAGGGCATCGATCTGACCTACAACTTTACGATTGGAACCAGTTCCGGCGCGGATATGCCGACGGATCCGGATGAAAGTGAGACAGACGATGTGCAAAACACCACCGAAACCGGCAAACAGGATAGTGCCGTGGTGGCCAGTGCCTCGGACGGAAGCTACGTGCTCGTCTGGGTACGCTACGGATCCGGAACCGATTCCGCCGCGCAAGGCGAAATCGTCGCCCAGCGGTACAGTACCACCGGCAAGGCCGTTGGCGCCGAGTTCGTCGTCAACACCTACACCGCCGGAAGTCAAATCAGCCCGTCGGTTGCCATGAACGACAACGGCAGCTTTGTCGTGGTTTGGTCGGGCGTGGGCACCGGCAATGTCATGGGTATCTGGGCACGCACCTTCAGCGCGAAGGGCGTGGCTACGTCCAGCCAGGTTCAAGTCAGCTTGACCTCGACCGCGAACCAAGTCACCCCGTCGGTTGCCATGGCCAATGACGGCAGTTTCGTGGTTACGTGGGTGAAGGGATCCAGCACGCAAACCCACATCTACGCTCGGCGATACAGTAGCTCGGCCGTGGCGTTGGCCAAAGAATTCAAGGTCAACACCACGAATGCGGCGAATACGAACGTCGATGTCTCGATGGCCGCGGATACCGGCTATTTCGTGATCGTCTGGCAAAGCTGTTCGACCACCGGCACCGATCTCGATATCCATGCCCGGATGTATAAGAACAGCACGGGTGCGGTACTGAGTCCCGAGTTCACGGTCAACACCTACCTGAAGAACTCACAAAGCGACCCGGCCGTGGCGATGGACGATGACGACAGCTTCGTCGTCACATGGACGAGTTATGCCCAGGACGGCAGCGCCAACGGCGTGTATGCTCGCCGGTATACGTACACCACCAAGGGCTCGACGGTCACCATCTCGCCGGCCAATACTGCCGCCGAATTCCTCGTGAATAAAGTCACGGCGAATAACCAATGGCAGTCCGACGTCGCCTGCGATAGCGATGGCAACTTCGTGATCGGATGGTCGTCCTACGGCCAAGACAATCCCTTGGCGGACGACTACGGGATTTATGCCCGGATGTATAACTACAACTGCACCGACTTCAGGATCAACAACGTCGTGGTCGGTGTGTTCCGCGTGAATGCCACGGTAACGGGCAATCAGGTGTCGCCGTCGTTGGCTTGGAATTACGATGGTGGCAATTCCAACAGCAGCAATGTTTACATTGCCGCTTGGGTCGGGCCGGATACCGACAGCACGGGAATTTTCTCCCGCCGTTTGGATCCGCCAACCAAGGCTACGACCACGGCTGCGGTCACCAGCGGCACCCTTATTTCGACCATCGGCTTGTACAACGCGGCGACCGCAACCGCCTATCTGAATAGCGTCAATAGTGCGGGGATCGCCGACCTGATTTTCACCTACGGTGCAAAGGCCAATAAGTGGACCGTCATCTCCGGCGACTGGAACGGCGACGGCGTGTCCACGCTTGGGCTGTACGATCCGTCCACATCGACGTTCTACCTGGCGGATTACAACAAGAGCGGAAGCACGGTCAGCCGTGTCTTCAAGTTCGGCACGGCGAAGTGCGGTTACGCACCGATCGTCGGCGACTGGGACGGCGATGGCATCGATACCATCGGGTTGTACAACACGAAGACCGCGACCTTCTATCTGCGGAATTCGAACACCACGGGTGGGGCCAACCTGACGTTCAAGTTCGGCTCGGCCAATGCCGGCTATATGGCCGTCATCGGCGACTGGGACGGCAACGGCACGGATACCGTCGGCGTGTACAACGGGAAGACCTCCACCTTCTATCTGAGGAACGCCAATTCCGCAGGTGGGGCCAACATGACGTTCAAGTTCGGCACGGCCAAGGCCGGTAGCATCGCGTTGGCCGGCGACTGGGACGGCGATGGGAAGGATTCCATCGGCTTGTACACCGCCAAAACGGGCGCCTTTGTTCTGCGGAACGCCAATTCCGCCGGCAGCGCCAACTATAGTTTCCAATTTGGTCCGAAGAACAGCACCTGGAAGCCGATCGTCGGCGATTGGAACGGGTATGCCGCCGCGCTCACGGCAACCGAAGTTAAAACGGCCAGCTCCTCCACGAAGTCGGTCACCACAGCCCAGGTACAGACGTTGGTGTCCGAGGCGATCTCTCGCTGGGTTGCAGCGGGAATCTCCTCCGCACAAGCCGCGTTGTTGTCGAACGTGAAGTTTGCCGTCACCGACTTGGCCGGTGCGAATCTCGGCTTGGCCGACGGAAACGTCATCTACATCGACGCCAATGCAGCGGGCAACGGCTGGTATGTTGATTCCACTCCGGGCAGCGATAGCGAGTTCACCTCGGGCTCGAAGGTTAAAGGCATCGACCTGTTGACCGTCCTTGAGCACGAGATGGGCCACATTCTCGGCTTGAGCGATATCGACTCCCTGGCCAATGATGTGATGAGCCGCACTTTGACGGCCGGCACCCGTCGAAATGCCTCGAATGAGGACGTCATTGACCTGATCTTGGCGTCGAGATAGATAAGTAGAATCCCATATTTTGGGTGGTTTGGTATTCTAAAAGCTTTAACCGCCTCCCTCGGATTGCTGAGGGAGGCGGTTTTTTCGTCTGCTTAGACGTGGATGCCACAAGAGAACGGCAATGTCGCCCAAAGCAGTCACACGGAGCGGAGCGAAGAATCTCCGTGTAATCAGATTCAAGTCCCAAAACGCCAACGAGATCTTTTGCTTCGCTCATGATAATGGTTCCTCCGTGGCATAGGACTTTGTAGTTCTTCCGGGGTATGTCAAAGCTGTCTTGTTCCGTCTTTCCGAAACTGGTACATTTTTTGTGCGGTTGGTGGGAGGCGTCCGCAATTGGATGGACGCTGTGGCTAGATAGCTCAGGGAGGGCTGTCGCAATGCGGAAATTGCGGATTCAATTGGAGTGTTCTCGTCGATCGCCAATATCAGGCCATACCGGTTCCACCTTTGTCCGTCTCTTGCAGCCTTTAAGTTATCCGGTCAACGAAGAGGCTTTCGATATCGTTATGGGAGACGGGCGATTTCTGCCCGGCGCGGATATTGTTCTCGTCGAGCGTTTTTGGAAACAGGAAGACACGATCCAAGATGCAGCCGACTTGATTGATGCAGCGCGGCGATCCGGCGCCTGCATGATCTACACCGCAGACGACAATTTGTTAGATTGGCCTGAGATTACGATACCGAAAAAATCCGCCATAGGCCACTTTTCACGTAATGCAGACGGTTTAATCGTATCGACAGACGCCTTACGGAATCGATTTCTCGAATTGAATTCCAATGTTCATGTCGTACCCAACGTGGTGGACGAACGACTTTTTGGGCCTGCCCTCCAAGAACGCCGCCAATTTGCCAAGAGCGGGGAGCTGCAGCGCATCGGTTACATGGGCACCAAGACGCACGATAGCGATCTGCTGATGATCGCGGATGCACTCCGGTCGGTATTTCGTCGTCGGAAGAATCGGCTTGAGCTTCAGTTAGTGGGTGCGGTTTCTCAGCCTGCCACATTGAAGTTGCTGGAAGGATTGCCGGTGCGCATTCTTTCAGTTCCGCCAAACGAAGCGGAATATCCGCGATTTGTCGACTGGATGATTAAGAATATGCATTTTGACTTGGGAATTGCCCCCCTCCAAGACAATGCCTTTACGAAGTGCAAATCCGATCTGAAGTTTCTGGATTACGGCGCCTTGGGAATTCCAGGTATTTTCAGCCGTGTTTCGGTCTATGAGGAAACTGTGAAGCATGGAGAAACGGGTTATCTGGCCGAGAACACCGTCGAGGCGTGGGAAGCAGGTTTGGAACGCATGTTGGACGACCACTCCCTGCGGCACACCATCGCTACCAACGTTCAGCAATACGTTTTTCAAGAACGTTCCCTGCGGCAAAACGCCCACGCATGGCGGAACGCGATCCACGGCATTTACGAGCAACGCGCAGTCCAAAAGAAGAGTTTCCATGTGATTGGGGGTTCCACATCCGCCTCTTTTTCTTGCGATCCCGACAGCGTCACTGAGCATACGACCGCTGATGTTGATTTGATCGTAGGGGTCTACAATCAGCCCCTTTTAGCCGCTAATTGCATTGAATCGCTTCTCACGCACACGACCTATCCGCACTGGCGGCTATTGATCATAGATGATCACAGTGATGAAGTGACGCAAGAGATGTTGCGGAAATATGCCGCTCAGCATGCCAACATCAAGTATTATCGCAATGAGATAAACCTGGGGTTCATCGGTACTTACAATCGGGGCATTTCGTTATCCGAGGCCAAATACGTCGTATTTGTCAATTCCGACGTGATGGTATCGCCCGGCTGGTTGGAAAAATTAGTGGAAGCGGCCGAATCCGATCCAACCATTGCATTGGTGAACCCGCTTTCCAATAATTTTGCGAATCTTACTCTGCCCATGGCGCCGGGTATGAGCTATCGCGCCATGAATGAGATGCTGGAACGAAAGACGGATCGAACGGCGTTCGATATCGTCACGGCAACCGGCTATTGTCTGCTTATACGCCGAGAAGCGATTGAACGGCATGGCGCATTGGACGCTGTTTTTGGACAAGGCTATTGCGAAGACACCGATCTGCATATGCGATTGACCGGCAACGGATGGCGTGCCGTCGCTGTGCCTCATGTCTATGTTTATCACCATGGTTCAGGAACGTTTACTTCCAAGGGCAAGCAGGAACGTTTTCAAAAGAACTTTGCGATTTTCCGCGAACGATGGGGCGCAAAGTACGATATTGATTACCGGCGCTTTCGCGGGGCCGCTCCGATGAATGGCCTTTTCTCGCTATTTATCGATCCGATTCAGAAGCAATCTTCGATACTGTCGAAATTGCAGCGACGCGCATCGCGACTATTGCATATTTGCAGGCGTGCCGCGGGATTTGCGTATCGCAATTACCGGAAAATCCCCCAAGCGGTCTTCCATCCTCGCTACATCATCTCTCAAGTGAAGAGTCGACTGCGGCATGTGGATTTGTCCGTCAGCGGATACTATGTTTCCGGGCTTCCCGATCTATATAAAAATACCGGGCTGACGCCGGACTATTGGAACCAGCACACGCATTCACAGGCCCCTTCCGTCGTATTCGTCTTGCAGGGAATTACCGGTTACGGCGGGTGCATGAGCGCGCTAAAGGTAGTAAATCAATTGATCATGCTGGGTGTTGAAGCCCGCGTAGCCGTGGTGCAAGAGAACCCCCTTGACCCCAAGGTGTTGCAAAAACTTCTATTTACTCCGATGGTTTTCAAAGATTTCGATTCATTGGTAGAGAATTTTCCAAATTGTCATGTCGCCGTCGCTACCTTTTGGAATACGGCACGGTGGATACAGAAGGTTGTGGAAGCGGGAAAGGCCGAAACGTCGGCCTATGATCTCCAAGATTTTGAGGCATGGTTTTACGAGAAGGAAGAGGACCGGCAGAGGGTTTACGAATCCTACTCCATGATCGAACACCACGTGGTCACCTCCCATTGGCTGAAAGATCTGGTGCATGAGCGAGGTGCGAATGCGAAAGTAATTCCCCACGGATTCGATCCGTTTCGATTTTATCCTCATGCGAAGCGGGAACACGCCAATCTTCGGATCATTGCCATGGCGAGGCCGGAAACACCGCGCCGCGGGTTTGAGAATATGGTCGAAGCGTTTCGCTTGATCCACCAAGAGCGTCCCCATGTGGAATTCATCCTGTACGGGACGGACAATCTGGCGCAAATGTACGGCGAGCTCGGCTTTCCCTACACCGATTTAGGTGTCGTTCAAGACACGGATGAACTGTGCAAGCACTACAACCAATGTGATATTTTCGTCGACCCCAGTCACTACCAAGGATTCGGCCAGCCGGCATTGGAGGCCATGTCCTGCCGGGTGGCCTGCGTTCTTACCAATGTCGGCGGCGTCCATGAATACGCCAAGGACGGCGTCAATAGCTTGCTGATTCCTCCACGCGATCCGCAGGCTTGCTGCAACGCGGTATTGCAATTGATAGACGATCCTGAATTGCGTTTGCGTCTTGCGACGAACGGACGCCGCACGGTGGAGCAGATGCCCATGCGCGAAGAAGGAAGAGCGTGGGCGGATTACCTGGCGGAAATTAGTCCGGGCTTTCGCGAGGCCTATTCTCGTCAGGAACAACGCCAAGCGGCTGCTTGATGGTCCCAGGGCCAATCAGTTTTCAGTAGGGCGGGTCGAGCGAAGCGATGGCCCGCCTTGAATTCTTCGTAAAATGGCGGGCCGTCGCTTCGCTTGACCCGCCCTACGCTTTTCCCAAATGCAACAATTGATTGGCCCTCTTGATGGTCCAACGATCCAGACGCGGTTGCTTCGCGCAAAGAATCGTTCCTGTTGCCGCTTGCTTCAAAGGACCAATAAAAAAAGGCCTCCGCAGGTGGGGCAGGAACCTGCAGAAGCCCATCCATCAGGGTTTACACCCTGTAAGATTCTCAATAGTATGCTTTGATAGTTCGTCAAATGCAAGGTGGGTTCCTTAAAAAATGTTGGATAACACCACCCGCATGAATTAGGGTATGCGCAATACCGAATATGCAATTGGCGGAATGTGTGGAATACCACAAATATTTTGACGAATTACCGCATATACCCCCCCCTCCCGTTTCCATCGAGGATCAAACCAACTATACTTCTTCAGGGGAACTTTTTGTCGATTTCGATTGTTTTTGGGTTTGGCAGGAGAAGAAAAATGCACCAAGCGGGATCCAGGATCACTCTGTTTGTCGCGTTAGCGACGTCGGCGGGATTTGCTTTTGCGGCAGACCCTTCGGATCGCTCTTTGCCCGACAAATCCAAGGGCAATTATATGCGGGTGGTGCGCGATAAGGACGATAAGCCCTTGGCATTGGAAACGCCGATTCTGCGATTCGTTCCGAAGGACGATGGCAATTCCTCGCCCACGGTCGATCTTGTGGGCGCCGTTCATATTGCCGAAAAGAGCTACTATACCAAGCTCAATCGCGAATTCGAGAACTACGATGCTGTTCTTTACGAGTTGGTGGCCGACGAAACGTCGAAAACACCTCGCCCGGGCGATACCGGCGGCCATCATCCGATTTCTTTGATTCAAAACGGCGTTAAAGACATTCTGGGTTTGGAATTTCAGCTTCAAGGCATTGATTACGCCCGCAAAAACATGGTCCATGCCGACATGTCGCCCGACCAATTCGCGGAATCGATGCGGAACCGCGGCGAGTCGATGACCACGATGTTGATGCGCATGCTTGGATATGCCATGTCGCGGCAGAGCGAATCCGGCGAGGGAGCCGGCGACGGACAATTGCTATTGGCCTTCTTCAGCAAGAATCGTACCTTGGCGTTGAGAAGGGTGGTAGCGGAGCAATTTGCCAACAGCGAAGGATCCATCTCGGCCTTGAACGGTCCCAACGGTTCGACGCTGATTAGCGAGCGAAACAAGGCAGCCCTGAGCGTGTTGCGCAAGGAAATTGCCGCCGGCAAGAAAAAGATCGCAATCTTCTACGGGGCGGCGCATATTCCGGATTTCCAGACGCGGCTTGAGAAGGATTTCGGATACAAGTTGGCCGACACCCGATGGTTGACCGCCTGGAATATGAAGGAAGAATCAAAACCGCTCAATAAACCGGTTAAGGATTGACACACGACGGAGTGGGCACGGATGGCTGTACTTTCGATGAACGAAGCGACGACCTACCGTTGGTCGTTCGAGGAGGATGTGACGCAATATGCCGCGGCAGGCATTCCCGCCATCGGCGTATGGCGGCAAAAACTCTCCGATTGCGGCTCCGAAAAAGCGTGCGAACTGCTGAAACAAAGCAGTTTAAAGGTTTCGCATCTGTTTTGGGCGGGCGGATTCACGGGCAGCGACGGGCGCAACTATCGCGAAAGCATCGACGACGCCGCCGAGGCCATCCGGACGGCCGCCGAATTGG
>CAYWGR010000008.1:0-6833 GCA_964458015.1 uncultured Planctomycetaceae bacterium | reverse complement strand
GCCGCACCGTGGTCGTGTATACAGGTCCCCGCGCGGGACACACCAACAATCATGCCCGGCGACTGGTCCGAGGAGCGATCAAGGAACTCATTCCGCAAGCCGACGAGTTGGATGTCACGTTGGCGATCGAGCCCATGCACCCCGGTTGTGCTGAAAACTGGACATTTCTCACCTCGATCGACGACACGCTCCAACTGCTGGATGTGATCGGCAGCGCCCGCGTAAAGATGGTGCTCGACACCTATCATCTTGGACAAAACGGCGAATTGTTCGACCAACTCCCGGTGTTATTGCCGCGAGTGGCCCTTGTTCAATTAGGAGATTCGCGCCGACCGCCCGTAGGTGAGCAAAACCGTTGCCTTCTTGGCGAGGGAGTGGTTCCGTTGACTGCGATCATCGCTGCCTTGAAAGACCTGGGTTACGATGGTTATTATGATGTGGAACTCTTTGGTGAGGAAATGGAATCCACCGATTATCTCTCTCTGTTGCAACACGCCAAGGAAGCGTTTGAGGGATTAGGATTTTATTGATGTCTAGGTTGCCAATGATCCGTTGTGTATGTGTTTTTGCCTATTTTCCGGCCTTCCGTTGGTCGGCCTCGGCTCATTAGCTACCTAGAGATCAATAGAACGCCGCCACTCGGCGACTGCGTAACATGAACCGCTAGCCGCCAAACACTATGCTCACCATCACCTCGGACATCCAAATCCCGTTGCGGGAATTTGAATTTACTTTTGCCCGCAGCGGTGGGCCGGGGGGGCAAAACGTCAATAAAGTCAACACCAAGGCGCTGCTTCGTTGGCCGGTGGTTGCGAGTCTCCACTTACCCGAGCCCGTGCGGCAACGGCTCATGAGCGCACAGCGTCGGCGGATTACCGTCGAAGGGGATCTCATCGTAGTCAGCCAACGGTTTCGGGACGCCGGTCGCAATGCGGCCGACTGCGTGGAAAAGCTGCGTCAGATGATCGCCGAAGCGGCAATCCCGCCGCGTCCGCGCAAGCCCACTCGGCCTACTCGCTCCTCCGTCCGTCGCCGGATCGAGGGTAAACGGCATCATGCTCAAAAAAAGCAACGGCGCTCCTCTGTCGGCGAGGATTAGCCGATCTCCCCAAAGGGGTAAGCCTTGCCCGAATCACGGCTCATGCGATAAAATACCAGTATGCGAGAGCACCAGGAAATCGACATCGATGCAGTTCTTCGGCAGTGGCCCTTCAAGCCCGGGGTGATCGCCGCGCGTTTGATCCATGCCGGCGATGGTCGTGAAGTTCTCCAAATGCGCATCGAGATGGGCTTACTGCAAATGGAGGTTACGGGACGGCCGGATGGGGAGCACCCGGGTGGGTTCGATACGTGTCTGGAATGGCTTGTGGAGTTGGCTCGCACGGAAGGCGATGCTTTCGCGCTCAATTCCGAGCAATGCATCGAGATCGATCGTGAATTCTTGCAGTTCTACCATCGCCGCATCTGCTTTTTGGCGTTGCGGCAATTCGCCCGGGCCGTCACCGACTCGAATTATGCCATGAAACTCATGGATTTCGTGTCGTTGCATTCCTCGAATCCGCAATGGACGCTTTCGCACGAGCAGTATCGCCCCTTCGTGCTGTTTCATCGCATTCAGGCCTCGGCGATGCTTGTACTTCAAGAAGAGGGGCCCGAACGCGCCATCGAGACGATCAACCAGGGCCTGGAGGAAATGCGGAAGGTGTTTGCCAAGTTCGATGCCGAGGAGCAGTTCGAGCAGGACGAACTGGTCCGTCAGCTCGGAGATATGAAAGAATCGCTCCGAGCGGAGTACCGCGTGGGAAAGACCCTGGCCGAGCAGCTTGCCGACGCCGTGGCGGCCGAGGAATATGAGCGAGCCGCCCGGCTTCGCGATGACATCGCCAAGCGTCAGCAAGGCATGTCCTGATTCTCCTTCGCAAGCTTCCGGCGGACTAGAAGCAGCCCCCCGGAAGAATCAAGAAGCCCCGGCCCGGATTTGCTATAATCCAGGTTGCGGTTGATAGGGTGTCTTTCTTTCGAGGCCGTCGCGTAATCTTGCATTGTGCGGCGATTCCCATGCATCACAGACAATCAACCGCGGGCATGACGTTCGTGGAAGTGCTGGCGGTGATCGCCATCATCGGTCTCTTAATCGGTTTGTTGATGCCGGCCGTGCAATCGGCCCGGTCGAGTTCTCGTCGCATGCAATGCCAATCGAATCTGCATCAGATCGGCGTCGCTTTCGAGAATCGCAGATCCTTGCTCGGGCAAAATGTTGTATTGCCGACCTTGGTTACGCTGCCCAGCACCCGAGCCAAGGACAACAAGACGCCGACGCTTCCCGAATGCTTGGAAAAATATATTGAAGAGGACAAGGCGGTTTTTATTTGCCCCAGTGATCAAAAAAACCACGAGATCGAGGGCATTAGCTACGAATACAACGGCGAATTGGCCGGGAAAACCTATCCCCAGGCCCTCTTGGACCCCATGCGCAATGTTCAAAGCAGCACGGTAGTTATGCTTTGTTACGATTTCGAATGTTTCCACGACAATAAAATGCGCGGCGTTTTGTTTCTCGACGGCCATGCCGATTGCGAGAGCGAAGAGGATAAGTAATCCAGGAAGCGAACCATGAAAAACAAAAAGACACGATGGATCATCGCCGCGATTATGCTTATGGTTTGTTTGTTCGGTTGGGCCATTTGGCATTTCGCCGGCGGTTCGCAAATTGATCCCGCCATCGAGGCCAAACTTGCTTCCATCCATGAACAGCTTAGGCCGGGCGGTAAAACACTTTCCGACCAAGAACGCCGGGCTCTCATGGAGAGCGCCCGGGCGGAGTTTGAAAAATTGACGCCCGACCAGATGCGCCAACTGATGGAGCGAGGCCGGGCCGAGATGCAAAAAGCGATGGAAAAACGAGTCAACGATTATTTCGCCCTGCCTGAAAAAGATCGCAAGGCGGCATTGGATCGAGACATCAAGGAGATGGAAAAATGGCGGTCGATGGGGCCACCGCCCGGCGGCCCACCCCCTGGAGGCAGGCCCGGCGGCGGACCACCCGGCGGCGGACCCGGCGGCAACAAGCAGGCTGCCAATTCGAGCAATTCACAGCAAAAAGGACCGCCCGGTCCTCCCGGCGGTCCTCATGGCCCGCCACATGCGATGAGCCATGAGCAACAAATTTCCATGCGTATGCACATGCTCAATCACACGTCGCCGCAAATGCGGGCTTATTTCCAGCAGCTTATGCAGCGGCGCAAGGAACTCGGTCTGCCGATCGGGCCGCCCGGACCTCCGGGTGGTGGCGGTCCTCCGCCCGGCGGTGGCCCGCGATAAATTCTGCTTGAAAGCGAAGAATCGCTTTTCCGGCGAAACTCTGTCCCTTTGGCGGGGTTTACATAAGTATGGAGTGCTGCGCACCTGCCGCACTCTCGGATATAATGAATTTTCGTAAGGGAATAGTTGGGTGTCGCATCCTGAACCTTCGGGGAGTTTTGCCTTGGCCTTTCCACATTCCAAAATGTCCCATCGTTTTCCAAGGCCGACGGCCGGAATGACCTTGATCGAGATTCTGGTGGTGGTTGCCATCATCGGACTCTTGATCGGGTTGCTGATGCCGGCCGTTCAGGTCGCGCGCGCAAGTTCGCGCCGGATGCAATGTCTTTCCAACTTGCATGAAATCGGCGTCGCTTTCGAGAATCGGCGAACGACGATCGGTCAGAATGCCTGTCTGCCGAATGCCTTGCAGATGCCCAGTTCGAAACTGGAAGACGACAAGCGTCCGACCATTGTCGAATGTCTCTCGAAATACATCGAAAACGATACGGCGGTTTTTATTTGCCCCAGCGATACCAAGTACTATAAGACCGACGGTTTAAGCTATGAGTATCCCACCGGTCGTTTAGGCGGCAAAACCTACCAGCAGGCCCTCAAAGACATGCGGGGAACCATGCTGAGCAGTTCCGTGGTTTTTCTTTTATATGACTTCGACCCCTTCCATACCAATCAAACACGGGGGGTTCTCTTTTTAGACGGCCATGCCGATTGCCAGTAATCACGTTGAGATGGCGGGGGTGCAAAATGAAAAAAAGTCGATGGTGGATCGCAGTGATCGTCTTATTGTTGGCGTCAGGCATGACCTGGGCCTCGTGGCGCTGTTTTCGCGGCCCGCGGATTGATCCGGGCGTGGAAGCCAAGCTGGCATCGCTCCACCAGCAGTTGGCTCCCGAGAAGGCCGTAAAACTTTCGCCTCAGAAACGCCAGGAACTGATGACCGAACTACATAAGGAAGTCGAGCAGTTGCCGCCCGAACAACGCGAATTGCTGCGCGAACAGCAGCATGAAGCCCACGAGAAGGAAATGGAGAAACGTGTGCAGGATTTCTTCGCCCTGCCTACGGCGCAACGCACGGCGGCGCTAGACAAGCAAATCGACGATATGCAGCGGCAGCGTCAAGCTTGGGAGCAGATGCGCGCCCAGGCCGATCGGCAGCGGTCGGGCAATAATCAAGCATCGCCGCAAAACGCGCAAGCCAACCGCGGCCAGGCTAATCATGCGAGACCTCGCACTCCGAAACCGAAGGATCATGCCTCGCAGATTGAACGGCGCGTCAAGCGATTGAATCGTTCCTCACCGGAAATGCGGGCCTATCGGGCCTTGCTCGCCGAACGCATGAAGCAGCGCGGCATCACGTCGCCCCAGGGCGGACCGCGCGGTCGATCCTGATTTTCACTGAACGACGTGCATTTCCAATGGCAGGCTCGGCAGCGGCCGCCGGGCAATGTTGTCGATCGGCCGCCCTTCCAGTTCGACCAGATGTTCGAGCAAAACGCGGCGCACTTCCAGCACCGCCGCCGGATGTGCATGCACGGTCGTGTGATTCGCGGGGACTGAAATTTCGCTCACCGCATCGTCGACATGGGCGCTTTCGCGCGATACGACGCCATCGCCCTCCTCCGAAACCAAGGCCGACGTCCACCATTCCTTCGGCATCACGCCGACGATATTGTGATACCGCACCCAGGGTGCTCGCCGGCTGGCCTGCATGACGGGGAAAACGGGTTCGTTGGGCGCCAACGAGTCGATGCTGGTATCGACCCGTAGAAGCGACCGGCTGGGGAAGACGCCTTGGTTTTCGCGATACAATTGTTGCTGTCCATGGACGAGCGTTTTAGGCAGATCGATCAGCTTGCCCAAGAGCCATTGCGTAGTTTGGTTCGAAAATCTGCTGCCGTGGTGCGGCGTGCCGATCGTAACGACTTGGCGTATGGATGGATTGGGTTGGAAATAGAATACGGCCTGGAGTTTTTCCCGTGTTTCGGGATCCGTTTTAATTTGCGCAAGCGGTTCTTTGCTGACAAGATTCCAATATTCGTCTCCGCTTTGTATCGTTTGCATCCGAGAGACGAGTCCACCCATGCTGTGCCCGATCAAAACCATTTGATCGAGCGCCGGTTCCTCGTGCTGCGGATCCAGCGTTTCACGAAGGTCGGTCAAATCCTTGCGCAACCGGGCGGCACTGATCCAAAACGGCTCGGCGGTGGAATACATATAGAACCAGAATTGGTAGCGCTGCCGAATGGCCGGCTGGCTACGCAGATCGTTGAACATTTCGAGCCATGTCATGGGCGTGGACCATAGCCCGTGAACCATCAACACGGGAATCTTGCCTTGTTCATACGGCTGGACCATGTAGAGGCCCATGGCCGATCCCTTTCCGCCGGGCCGTAATGTTGTGAGAACCTCGGGCTTCACGAGATCGTTCGGCCGCAGCAGCGCGATCGTTGCCGCGCTGCTCATTCCGGATTTCGAGAGAAAATAGGCCAGCGGAGTGGTTAAATCGCATTCCAACGGCACGCGCTGCCCCGCCACGATGGTTTCCGAATCGCTCAACGGATCGTAAAGTTCAAGCACGCATTGATTCTGCACGACCGCCTGGCCCGTTGCGGGATCAATCTTCGACAGCGGCCGAATGAATGCCGTCACGGGAAAGCTTAAACTCGCGGGATAATACTTCCTCGCCGGCGAATCATCGGCTTTGGGGTTGTCGCGACGGACCGCGATCAGCGGCACCCCCAAACCATGCATCTGATAAAGATTTTTAAGCCCCTTCACTTCATAATCGGAAACGAACTCGAAACGGTCCAAGTCTTGCGGTTTCCAACTGTTGCAACGCAACTGACAAGTAATATCCCATTCGCCCGACGCCGTGGAGATCGTTTTCGTGGTGTCGGGGATCAGTTCCTTTTTCTTGCAGACGATCCGTAACGCCGATTCGAGCGCGCCGTTGTAGAGATCACAAGCGCCCCGATAATTGGGGTCATAGGGGTTGCGCGTGGCTGCCAACTTCGCATCGAATAGATAATCATAGGCATGCAACACAGATGCACCATAGAGATCCAACGCCACGCGCTGGTCGTGCTTTTCGGCCTTCTTGCCGCCGATGTAAGCCAATTCCGACATGGCATAGACGATGTCGGCCGACGGTTCACGGTCGCGAATCGCCTGAAGCTTTTTCAAAACAGGCCGGAAATCCGAGTCCAACTCCTCGCTGAGGTTGCATATCCGCAGGAGTTGAGCCGTCCTTTCGCTTAGTTTTGGGCCGCCGTAGGAGGTCAGATTAAACTGTTCGACCAACGGACTTTTCGGAACCGGACGAAGCGAGATTGCGTTCGAGGCGCAACCGCAGGCAAGCAAGAATATCCCTAGCACCATCCACGCGGCCGGCCTTGACGCGGCGTGGAATCGGGGTCTCGGAACCATCCTCGGAAAACCGGACCGGAACATCCATGTATCCGTTAAAAAAATCGGCATCCGTGCCGTGGGTATTTATGCGCACTATTGCGTCC
>CAYWGR010000007.1:0-58964 GCA_964458015.1 uncultured Planctomycetaceae bacterium | reverse complement strand
CAGATCAATATCTTCGCCAACCCACCCCAAAGGACGGGTTAGACGAATGTTTACGAGCAAAGCGAAGGATCTCGTTGACGTATCGGGACTTGCAGAGACGCACATAGATTCTTCGCTCCGCTCAGAATGACTATTTTGCCATGATTTATTGTAAGTTCCACCAATCCGGGCCAATCCGTTTTCAATCTAGGGTGGGGTCGAGTGAAACGAGCCCCACCATGAATTCTGATTGGCCCTGATATGCAATCCCCTCCGCTTGCGACTTTTTAGAAAACACTTTATACTGATGCGTTTCCCGGCGAAAGAAAACTATAAAGCAAACAATTGCCCCCCTCACGATAGAACATAGAATACGAGTTAGGAGTGCAGCAGTTATGACGATGGACAAAAGCCTGAAGGTGCGGATGGGCCTGGCCCGTGCTCGGAGCGTGTTGAACCGCGCCGAGAGAATTCAGCGTCTCAAGGCGGCCGACCGTTGGCAAGAAGGCGACAGCCCCTTCGGGCTTTCCAAGGTGCGCGTCTACAAGTTGGCCATGAAGAAGAAAAAGAAGAAGAAGGAAGAGGAAGAGGGTGCCGAGGGCGCTGCCGCTCCTGCTGCCGACGCCGGCAAGAAGGAAGCTCCCAAGAAAGAAGCCGCCAAGAAGAAATAGCAGGCCATGCGAGTTCATCTCGAATACGGCCGAACAGGTTTGGACGTGGAGTTGCCCGACGCCAACGTTGTTGGGCAGCTCCAATATCGGCCGGCGGAGCCGCTTTCCGATCCCGATGCCGCCGTGTGTGCCAGCTTGGCCGAGCCGATCGGAACTCGCCCGCTTGCCGAGCTTGCTCGCGGACGGCGCGACGCCTGCGTGGTCATCAGCGACGTGACCCGCCCGGTGCACAACAGCGTCCTGTTGCCGCCGATTCTGGAAACGCTCGAAGCATCCGGAATCCCTCGCGACAAGATTCTGATTCTCGTAGCCACGGGCATGCACCGTCCGAATGTCGGCGACGAGCTGCTCGAAATGGTCGGGCGCTTTGTTTTCGATAACTACCGCATCGAAAACCATCATGGTCCGATGCGCGACGAACACACCTATCTGGGCGAAAGTCCGCGAGGACTGCCCGTCTGGATCGACACGCGCTATGTAAATGCCGATTTGAAAATCACCACGGGCCTGATCGAGCCGCACTTCATGGCCGGCTTCTCGGGCGGCCGCAAGTTGATCTGCCCCGGCTTGGCCGGCTTGGATACCGTGCAGCAATGGCATGGGCCTGATTTCCTTGAACACCCCAACGCCCAAAATGGTTGCCTTGAAGGCAATCCCGTTCATGAAGAAAACACGGCCATCGGTCGAATGGCTGGCTGCGACTTCATCGTCAACGTGGTGATCGATGCCAAACGCCGCATCCTGCGGGTCGTGGCTGGCGACATGATCCAAGCTCATCTTGAAGGCGTTGCCTTCGCCCGCGGGCCGGTGACGGCTTCGCTTCCCGAGCCGGTCGATATCGTAGTGACCACTTCGGCAGGCTATCCCTTGGATGCCACGTTCTATCAATGCGTCAAGGGAATGGTCACGGCCCTGCCGGTCGTGAAGCCCGGCGGCACGATCATTCTAGCGGCACGCATGAGCGAAGGCATCGGCGGGCCGGAGTTCTGCCGCATCTTCGACGAAAATCCGACGCTCGAAGGATTCATGGAACGCATTCTGAGCAAGAGCTACTTCGTCATGGACCAATGGCAGCTTGAGGAGTTGGCCAAGGCGAAGCGGCACGCCCGGATCAAGGTCGTGACCGAAGGCTTACCGCCCGAGACGTTGCAAAAGCTTTACGTCGAGTCGGCCCCCAGCGTCGAATCGGCCGTGGCCGAGGCACTGGCCCAATACGGCCCTCAAGCCACGATCGCCGTCATTCCCAAGGGCCCCTACGTGCTGGCGGAATTGGCCTAATACCGAGCATTTTATCGGCGATCCGGACGCCGACAAACAACTGACCCGGCCGTATCGTGCGCCCTATGTGGTGCCGAATCAGGTGTAGCGGACCATGGTAAAAGGGGTTATCATAAAGGGGGTGCCGTTGCCAGAAACCCCGCGGCGGCGCCCAGTTTTTTTACGAATAACTCCTTTTTTTCAAGAGACAGCCGGAACGATGTCCCGTGAAAGGGCGTCAGCGGCTGAAGTTTAGCATGAGCATCTGGTATCGCGTTCCCCGGACGACGTTGTTGGCACTGGTTCTCGTTCTCTGTACGGCCGTGGCGACGGTCAGGGGCGCCGACTCGGCGACACCGCCGGACGACGCATCGCAATCGTTCGCTGTATCCCAGACCTACAACCAAGCGCCGTTCGAATATCAAATGAAGCTGTTCGCACGGCACGTCGGCTATCGGGTGTACAAGCTGACCTATCCCTCGCCCACGGTCACGCCGGATGAAGCCAACAACACAATCAAAGCCGACCTCTATCTGCCCGACAGCTTCAAGCCGGGCGACCCCAAGCGTCCGGCCGCCATTACACTGCACGTCCTCAACGGCGACACGCGAGTAAACGATCTGGCTTGTTCACTGCTGGCCCTTCGAGGTCTGCCGGCCGTTATGCTTTGGCTGCCCTACTACGGCCCGCGTGCCAAGCCCGAAGGTTGGGAAGTATTGATGCACGATCCCAAATTGTTCTTAGGGATGTTGCAACAATCCATCGTGGACGTTCGCCGCACGGTAGACCTGTTGGCCTCGCGGCCCGAAGTGGATCCGCAGCGCATCGACCTGACGGGCTTCAGCCTCGGCGGCATCGTCAGTGCGAATGCCGCCGGTTCCGAGCCGCGGATCTTTCGCACGTGCATGTTCCTGGCCGGCAGCAATTTGCTAGATATCTTGCATTTCGCCCGCTATACGCGCGATTTAAGCCAACTAATGCGCAATATGCCGGCGGCGCAACAGGCGGAAATCGAGAAGCAAGTACAAGAGGTCGAACCGCTGCGTCTGGCGTCCGGTTTGCGCGAGCGGGCGCAAAAAGGACAAGTGTTGATGATCAACGCCGCGGACGACGAAATCATTCCGCGCCGGGGAACCGAAAAACTCGCCGCGGCCCTCGGCATCGCCGACCGCGTCGTCTGGATCGACGGCATGGAACACAACACCTTCATTTCGGGGTTCCCCGAAGTCATGCGGCGCATCACCGATTATTTCGCCCAAGATTTGCCGCCCGGCGTTAAGCCTGTTTCACCAACCGAGGCCGGCGAACCGACCAACGCCCAGCGGGCGGCGGCTTTCCTTCAGCAAGCTCTGGCTATGATAACAACCGAGCCCGAGCCCGGCCGCTGCCATCGGGCGGAACTCCGCTTTGCCGTCGGCAATAAAGATCAAAAAAACGTCGAGACGCGGCTGAAGTATGTCCGCGGTTCCGCCGGCAAGTTTGCTCTCCTATGTACGCTTCCCTTGATCGGCGACGTATCGATCGGCCAGGGACAAGCACCCTGGATGGTCACCGGCGGCCGGTCGGTGCTGGTTGGCGTAAAAAATCCAACCGAAAAGCGCAATCCCCTTTGTTATGCCGAACCTCGGCACATCGCCAAGTTGCGCATCCTCGGCGGGCTCGTCGGCAGTTTGGTGCTGGTGCCCGATATCTTGGCCCAATGGGCCACGATCGAAGGCGAAATCCAGCCGAGCGGCGAGTCGATTCTCCGCATCAGCGAAAAGAAAATCGTGCATGGCAATTTGTCGGTCTCGCTCCAGAAAGACGGCCGAACGCCCACGCAATTGGCCTTTGAAGTTGCAGGCGTCTCGGGCAAAGCCGCTGTTTCCGGTTGGCAGTTGAATGCCGCGGTTGAAGATTCGCAGTTCCAACCGCCCGCCGAATTGCCCAAACGCGAAGTCGATCAAGCCGATCTTTACCGCGCGTTCTCGACGATCTTCAACTTGGCGATGCAAAACGTGAAGTGACGCTCCAAAGCTTTCTGGATGCCGGCATGTCGGCGATCCCTAAAGTGGATGCAAAATGAAGTCCTCGCTCTTCGGAACAGGGGACGAAAACACCATGAACGACTTTTCTCTCGACACCGATGCTCTGAACAAGCTCGATGCCTTTCTTGCCCGGCTCCAGGCCGGCGAGCAACCGGATCGCAAGTCGTTGCTTAGCGAGTATCCAGGATTGGCTTCCGCTTTGGATTGCCTCGAAGCATTAGAGGCCCTAGCGCCCTTCGCGAAGCAAGATCCCACATTGGCCGATTGCAGCGATGACACAACGCCGGGTTTCGACGAACTGCCTCGCGATTTCGGGCCCTATCTCTTGATCCGCGAGGTCGGCCGCGGCGGGATGGGCGTCGTCTACGAGGCCCGGCAAAAAGGGCTCGACCGTTCCGTCGCCCTGAAAATGATCCTGGCCGGCAACTTGGCCTCGCCCGAGGCCGTGCGGCGTTTTCAGGCCGAAGCAAGGGCAGCGGCACGTTTGCGACACGCCAATATCGTCCACATCCATGATGTCGGCCAATTGCATGGCCAAGACTACTTCGCCATGGAGTATATCGACGGCCAAAGCTTGGCGCAGCGGATTGCCAAGCGGCCGGTCGATCCGCAGGAAGCCGTCCGGTTGACGGCCACGGTAGCCCGGGCGGTCGAGCATCTGCATCGGCAGGGCATCGTTCATCGCGATTTGAAGCCGTCGAACATCTTACTCGATTCCGACGACCAGCCTTATGTGACCGATTTCGGACTGGCGAAAATCTTCGTCGGCGGCTCCGACATGACAGCCACCGGCGTCATCGCCGGCACACCGAGCTACATGGCGCCCGAACAGGCATCAGGCCATCGCGCAGCCATCGGCCCCGCAACCGACGTTTACAGCCTAGGCGCGATTCTTTACGAACTTTTAACGGGCACTCCGCCGTTCCGGGCCGAAACACCCTTGGACACGTTGATGGAAGTGCTTAGCAACGATCCGATCATGCCGCGCAAGCTCAATGCCCGAATCCCACGCGGTTTAGAGCTGATCTGCCTGAAATGCCTTGCCAAAGAACCCGCCGAGCGTTATCCATCGGCCGCGGCGCTGGCCGACGACCTGGACCGCTTCGCGCGGGGTGACGTGCTGGCCGTTCGCCCGCCAACGCCGATGCAGCGTTTCTGGAGTTGGACGCGGCAGCAGCCGGCCCTAGCCTCGCGCTTGGGAGCGCTGGGCCTATTCTACACAGTCGAAACGGTCAATTATTTCACCGGTATGGTCGATCGGCAATTTCACGGGCCCGTGTCGCTCGTGGTTTGTCTGTGGGTTTTGGCTTCCGTCATCTGCCAGCAATTGCTGGAAAGCCGCCGTTGGTCGTTTCCGGCCCGATATGTTTGGGGAACGCTCGACTCGACCGCCCTGCTGATCGTTCTGTTGCTCGGCTACGGAGCCGCTAGCTCATTGGTAGTCGGCTATCCGCTGATTATCGTCGCCTCGGGCCTTTGGTTCCGCGTGCGGTTCGTGGGTTTCATGACCGTCCTGTCGCTGCTGTCGTACGGCGTGCTGGTCGTCGATTTTTACTGCTGGCGGCCCGAAATCCACGAAGGCATGTACGCCGGATTCGATCGACACGTCATTTTCGGGCTCTCACTGGTCCTGATCGGGGCCGTAGTGGCCTATCTAGTCCGTCAGGTGCGGATTTTAAGCAATTTTTACGGCCGGCCGATCTAAACACAGACCCCCACCTTCAAGGTATTCGCAACGCTGTTTGGCCGTTGAATTTTCCCACCCGTCGAGTCATAGTAAAGGTTTGAGCAAGTCATAAAGAGGGTTTCCAGTTCCAAGCTTCGCGTTCATTTTCAAAAGACCGCCCGTTTTCCCATCGGTTAAACAGACGGTGAAGCGTAAAGCGGAATTGGTATCAAGCGTTGTCCATCAGGAGGGAGAATCCGCGTGCAACGGTTCATGCTGAGGTCGAAGATCCATCGCGCCACGTTGACCGATACGAAGCTGCACTACGAAGGCAGCATCGCGATCGACCGGAATTTAATCGAAGCGGCCGATCTGCTGCCCGGCGAACAGGTTCATGTGCTGAATCTGTCGAATGCCGAGCGATTGATCACCTACGTGATCGAGGCGCCCGCAGGTTCCGGAACGATTCAACTCAACGGCGCGGCGGCACGCCTGGGCGTGGCCGGCGACAAAGTCATTATCTTGTCCTTTGGCGCCATGCCGGATGAAAAAGCCCGCCAATGGCAACCGATTATCGTACACGTGGACGAGAACAATCGGGCCGTGTAAGAATCACGGTCCCGTAACCTAAATTTGCAAATCTTGCGTGCAAGAAAACCGTAGGGCGGGTCTAGCGAAAAAACCGTAGGGCGGTTCAAGCGCAGCGATGGCCCGCCATTTTCCCAGGAATTCCACGCTTCCATGCAAGCATCTTTTTCCCAGGTCGCTATTCGGTCTTGTCCGCTTCTTCATGCTTTTGGCGGATCGTCTTCGCCCGCGATTCCATCTTTTCCGCGCGTTTCACATTAGGAGGCGTCATGGCTCGCAACAAGGCCGCATAAGCGTCCAAGCTTGCAGCCAAATCAGGATGGAAAGGCGTCAGCACTTTCTCTTGAATCGCTAGTGCCTGATCCAGATCGGCGGCTGCTTCCACGTATTTGTTTTCTTGGGTAAAAAGAACCGCCCTGCCGCACAGCAAACGGGCCATCATCGGATGCTCGCGGCCCAGCAACTTTTCGCACATGCCGATCGCCTGTTTGAATCGCGCCTCTCCTTTGCTGAACGTGCGAGGGCTATTGTCCAACGAAGCCAAATAACCCAAGGCCGAGGCTATCGAAGGATGCTCCTTGCCGAAGGTTTCCTCGCGGATTTTCAATGCTTTTTCCAGATGCGTTCTCGCATTGCCGGATTGCTGCTGCAAGATCTCCGACTGCCCCCAGACGGCGCACACCGTCGCAATTTCCGGATGATCCTTGCCGAGCGATTGGCGGAAAATGTCGAATGCCTTGCGGCACCCTGCGACCGCTTCGGTAGGATGATTTTGCAGAACCTGAAGCCGAGCGAGAAGCACGACCGTTCGACCGTAAAACGGATGCTGCACGCCCCAAACCCGCCGTGCGATTTCGGTCGCCTGTTGAACGCAGGCGGAAGCTTTGGCATATTCCGATCGACCTGCATAGGCGAGCGATAGAGCATCCAAAACAGGAACGTTGGCCGGATGCGTGGGCCCCAGCGCTTTTTCCATGATCGCTTGCGCGTCTCTTGCCCGAGCCAGGGCATTGTCGTAATGTCCTAGGGCCTCTTGCAGCAGAGAGCGACCGACTTGCAAATGCGCCCGCATCGAATGGTTCTTCGACAAAAACTCATTGCAGATACTCTCGGCTTTCGTCAGCGAATCTTCGGCCTGATTGTATTCGCCGAGAATGAGGTAGAGCCCCGCCTGATTGCTTAAATTCGCGGCAACCAGCGGATAGAGCGGGCCAAAAGCCTTGGTCCAGTTGTAGCTTGCTTCCTTGAAGCGGTTGATGGCCCCCGGATACTTGCCTTGCAACAAATACAATACGGCTTCATTATTCAGACTGGCCGCCAACAGCGAAAGACTTGGCTCGGTCGAATCTTCGAGCAAATCGCGCGTTTGCACGCAGGATGTTTCCGCTTCGGCGAATTGTTTTCCGCGCAGGACGCGCAAAATCGCCTGGACATGAAGGCAATACGCCATTTCGCGTTTTTTCTCGGCCGAATTGCCGTGACATGCCTTGATGGCTCGTCCCACGAGCGGTTCGGCGTTTTCGGCGGAACCGGCATGAAGCCAAGCGACGGCCGCTTGAACCAGAACCATCACGTTGTCAGGCTTCTGCTGCGCAACGCCCTCGTACAACTTCGCGGCATTGGCCGAAAGCCCCGCATACATTTCGTTTTGCGCTCGCGCCAGTTGGATTTGCGTCGAATCCGGTTTTCCATCATGCAAGGCATTGTTGAAGGCCGTGCGCGCCTCGCCATGCCGCCGTTCGACAATCGCCTTTAGCCCCTGTTGATAGGCGTTGGCGTCTTCCTTGATCAGCCGGGCCAACTCTTGGGCACGGGGCGGCACCATCGGCGGCCCAACCAATGCAATGCGTCCGCTTGGTGCAATCAATGCCGAGGCGGCGATCTCCTCGCCCAGCGAAACGGTTAAATCATCCACGCGGCTTTCCTTCACCCGAATCGGGGCCAAGGGCGTCAGCCACCAGATGACCGTCAACGCGAATACCACTAGGCCGACGATGAGCCGTATACTGACTTCGCCAATCCCGGGAATTTTCACGATGCGCGGCTGTTTCGCTTTCCATGCTTGCAGTTGTTGCTTGCCGAAATCCGATCGCTGCGCGAATCGCGCGCGGTGGATGTATTCGTCCGAAGCGCCTTTCCTGCGTGTTATCAACCAATAGGCTGCTGAAAACACAAATGCGCAACCCAGGCCCAACAATCGCTGCTTGACCACCGGCTGCATGGGCCCAAAGAGAAAGTACATGCCGGCCAGGTAACCCAGTGCCGCGAGGGCCGCGAGAAGGGACACCCACGAGAACTTCCGTTTTTTGGGCTTCCGAACTACAGTCGTCGGTATTGCCGACGATTCGCTTTCCATCGAAGAACGCTTCATTTGCTTCGCCATGCCAACCGTTCTAATCGTATCTTGCGTGAACGCAGCGTTTCCGTGGTGCCCTTTTTTTCAGAGCATCTCACAAAACCCGAACATTCCAGTTCTTAAGGCTTTCTTAAGAATTCGCCAAGCTTGCCGCGGCGGCCCAAAGCCGGGGACTTGGGAACAAGGGAATTTCAGATCGCACGACGCTCAAATAAAATACGCTGCAATTCCCATTATTCTAACGCCATCGGGTGGTGACCGCAAATCCCTCTCTCGGTTGGTGCTAGAATTGTCTCATGGAACCACTTTTTCTACAACTTGGAATCGCCCTGTTGCTGGGGCTTTTGGTCGGCCTGCAACGAGAACACGCCGCCAGCGGGACGGCCGGCCTACGCACTTTCCCACTGATTACCGTCCTCGGCAGCCTTGCCGCCATCCTGGCCGACCATTATCAAGATAGCTGGATTTTGGCCGCCGGTCTCCTGGCTATTGCGGCAATTACGGTCGTGGGGCATCTGCTGCGCCCTCGGCCCGACATTGCACCAGGGACCACGACCGACGTCGCCATGCTGTTGATGTATGCCGTGGGTGCATTGACCGTGATTGGCCCCACGTCGGTTGCCGTTGCCACAGGCGGCGGTGTCGCCGTCCTTCTGCAATTCAAGCCGGAGTTGCACGGCATCGCCAAAAAACTTGGTGATGAAGACCTCAGGGCCATCATGCAATTCGTGCTGATTACCTGCATCATCTTGCCGGTATTGCCGAACCAAAACTACGGCCCGAGAAATATACTTGAACTTCGCAGCCCAGTCCTCGGCCAGCCGCCAGGACCGCTCGACGTGCTCAATCCGTTCGAGACGTGGCTCATGGTGGTATTGATCGTCGGCCTCAGCCTCGGCGGATACATCATCTACAAGTTTTTCGGGCGCGATGCCGGCATCCTGCTCGGCGGAGTACTCGGCGGAGCCATTTCGAGCACAGCCACGACGGTCAGCTACGCCCGTGATGCCCGAACCGATCCCAGCGCTGCGCACACCGCCGCCATTGTCATCATGATCGCCTCGACCGTGATGTACTTGCGCGTTTTATTGGCCGTGACGGTCGTTTCCTCCGATTTTCTGCAAACCGTGATCCTGCCGGTGGCGATCCTTATGATCCTAACGCTGGTGCCGGCAATGGTGCTCTGGTTTCGCGTGCGGCGGCAACCAGCCCACATGCCCCAACAAACGAACCCCACGCAACTCAAGTCGGCCATCGTATTCGGCGCTATGTATGCTGCTGTGCTGATGGCCCTGGCCTTGGCCAAACAATACGGCGACGGCCAAGGACTCTACGCCGTATCGTTTCTCTCAGGCCTGACCGAAATGGACGCCATCACGCTCTCGACGGCGCGGATGTCGCTCACGGTCCCTTCCGTGGCCGTCGATGGATGGCGGCTGATCGTCGTGGCGGCCATGGCCAATCTCGTCTCGAAGGCTGCCATTGCCGGCTTGCTTGGCGGGCGGCAGCTATTTATCCGAATCGTCTTCCTATTCGCCGTACCCATGATCGGCGGCGCAGTGCTGCTGGTGTTGGGGTAAATTCCCTGTTACCGCGCCGGACGACGCCAGTCGACCGGCTGTTGCGGCCGCTGAGGCGTACTGGGGGCGGAGGTCAGCGTTGCGCGGGGTTGTAAATTCGGATCGGCCAGATTTACCAACGGCGCGCCAGGATAGTTCGGCAGCGACCACAGCGCCGCCGGATCGCCGGAAATACGGTTGATTTCCACGCTGCCCAAGTCGATGCGCATCGAAAACTGCGCCGCCGGACAGTTGATGCTGACCGCCCCCGGCATGACCAGATTGCTCAAGGGGTCGCGGCGATGGCCCGAGGCCGTGGCACTGGCCAGCAACCGGCGGCGTGCATCGTAAACTTGCTGCTCCAAAATCCAACCTTGCGATCCATCAACGATCGTGATTTTCGTGACCGGTCCTTCCGGTGTCTCACGAATCGTGCGAATTTGCAGCCGATCGTTCGGCAGAGGGAACGGCCCCTGATGCGGCAGCGCCGGGTCGAACTGGGCAAGCCCCATCGCATCGACCAGCCATTGCGGCTCGAACGGCAACATCTGTTTCGCCTGGCTCGATGCAAACTGATCGTGCCGGCAATAGTACATCGCCGGCGGATCGTTGCGACGCAGCCAGAACCAGAAAAGCTCGTCATTGCTCCCGACATCGAACTCCGTGCCCGTCAGGCCGGTGCCCGCTCGAAGCCGCAAACGTCCCGGCCGCTCAAAAGCAATGCTTGTTCCCAACGAGGGAAAGCCCGGCCCGCTGATCGACGCGCGGCCGGACGAAAACGAATGAATTTGCGAGCTGTTGCGATTGACCACCTCGATGACTTGTTCCAAGCTGGGCGAAGGCGGCAACACGCGCGGCAGCGGATTCGTATAACGCTGCAACACCTGTGGGCAACCGGCCCCGCAAAGGGTAAAAAGTCCTAGGAAAACTACAAGTAGCCGCAAACGAAGGAACGTCGAAGGACGAACGGCAGAGCGATCCATGTTGGCTTCGCATTTCAACATTCTTGCTTCCTTCGTTCTTTGACTTCCGTCCTGCAACATGATCGCGATCTACATTGCCAAGCAACCGATCCGCGGCCAACAAGTTTTCGGTAGGGCGGGTCGAGCGAAGTGAAGGCCCGCCTTGAATTCCTCGCAAAATGGCGGGCCATCGCTTCGCTCGACCCGCCCTACGCTTTTCTTGGCAAATAGTCATTCTGAGCGAAGCGAAGAATCTCGCTGGAATCACGGAGATTCTTCGCTTCGCTCAGAATGACGGAACGGCCAAGGAAAAATGCCGCACCCGATAAATCTGGAGCCTTGGCAATATCGGCATCCATCGCTACTGCAACAATGCCGCTAGTTCTTCCTGAATCTGATCAATACGCGCTGATTCCGGTACGATGACGGCGACTTCATAGTTCGTTTCGCGTCTTGGACAATAAACGGCCACTTGTTCGCATCCTCGCGAATCCATTTTCTCCTCTTCCAGCCGAAACACCCGGCGGCGAATCAGCAAAAGCGTCAACACATAACGCATATCCTGCTTGTCAGGCTGGCTGGCCAACTCATCCCAAAAATGCAGCATCACATCGTTCGGAGCCCAGTGTTTGCGCACCGTGGTCTGATCGGGAATTTGCGATTTCCACCAGCCTACGGTCTCCGGCGGCGGCCCCTGCCACGCTTCAACGGCATAATCGTAGCGTTTCAGCGAAGCGCCCTCGGCCACGAGCGCGGAATAATACGACTCGCCCGGCGCAAACTCGCGTCCCGAAACCGTGCAACACCGTGAACTGCGTTGAACCTCGTATTCCATCCTCGATGAACCTTGGAGCGGCCTCTTAAAACCCATTACACGAAAAAACGGGCGGCCCAGAGTATCCAATTCCCTCGTCCAACGCAAGAGCCAGTCCGAGATTCAAAACTATAGGCCGGGAGCTGACAGATCCCGGAATGTGCGTGGATTGCACAACCGTTTAGCGGCCGCCGGTACGGCGGCCCTGCTGCCAAGCTGCCGTACTAATGGCAGCCAAA
Source organism: uncultured Planctomycetaceae bacterium (assembly GCA_964458015.1). Taxonomy (GTDB): domain Bacteria; phylum Planctomycetota; class Planctomycetia; order Pirellulales; family Thermoguttaceae; genus CAYWGR01. Next base: position 46,846 of record CAYWGR010000007.1, on the reverse strand, counting down.
CAACCCAGTGTGCCCAATTAACCACAAAAATTACTGCACCCTCTGAGACGACCTGCAATCCACAAGATGGCCCCTCTGTTGTCACCCATTCCCAAGTTATTCACTCATCTTTTACGGGGGGGCAAGTCGATAAAATGGGACAACTTTTCCGGTTAGCCAGCATCGGCAACTTTTCGTCAACGCTGGCAAAATTGGGGCGACACCCTGTGAGCTGACTATGTTTACCCTCGTAGCCCTGACCGCCCTACTGGCAGCCCAGATCGACGTTGCGCCATCAACAGAACCCGGCGTCGGTTATGCGATGACTGATTCCGATGCTTTGGTTGCGGCACCGCAATCCAATGCTGCCATTGCTAGCACGCCGTCACCGGAATATCTCACCCGCGATGAGGTCAAAGCAGAGGTCCAAGCAGAGGTCAAAAAGCTTTCGTGGACCAAAGGCGACATGCGCATCGTACCCTATGGCACTGCCTGGGGCAGCATGTCGTACGATTCGCAACGCGCGAAAATCGGCGACTATTGTCTTTGGATCGAGTCGGAAAGCACGCACCCCGACGAACCTGGCGCCTCGGTCGACGCCAAGTCAACGCGCATAGGGCTCGATTTCTTCGGCCCTGGCATTCCCTGTTTGGACGATGCCAAAATCGGTGGAAAAGTGGAAGTCGACTTTCAGGGCATCTTTGTCACCCGCAATAAGCCAGGGCTTTTGCTGCGCCACGCCTATGTCGAGGCTAAGGACGATGAATTTCGCCTATTGGTAGGTCAAACTTGGGATGTCATCTCCCCGTTGGGAATCCCCACGCTCAACTATACGGCCGGTTCCGCCGTCGGTAATCTCGCCTATCGCCGAGCCCAATTTCGAGCGGAACGTTACTGGGCCATCTCCGACACGAGTCTCTTTACTTTGCAGGGTTCGTTGAACGCCAATGTTGTGACCGACTACGTCAGCGATTCGACGGTTTCGGCCGACGTGGGCCCTTATCCCGACATACAAACTCGAGCGGCCATTACCTTGGGACCGCGAACCGGATGCGATGTTCCGCCAATTACGTTCGGCATCGGTGGGCACTACGGCGAACAGGATTATGACTTCCGTGCCAGCCCAATCGAACTGGACGTGGAGTGTCACACGTGGTCCGTTTGCGCCGATCTTTACATGCCCGTCACCGCCCGACTGGGATTTCAAGCGGAATTTTTCACCGGCTATAACCTCAGCAACTACATGGGCGGCATTCTGCAAGGAATCGACCGCGCAACCCGTCAAGGCATCCACGCCACCGGCGGTTGGTGCGACATTTGGTACAAGTGGCGCCCCAACCTTTGCAGCCACACCGGCTACTCTATCGACGATCCCGACGACCGGGACATGACTTCCGGCAGAACCTATAACCAGATGATCTTCACCAACCTGATCTACGACGCCACCAAAAACCTCCAGGTCGGCGTGGAATTGGATGTCTGGAAGACTCGCTACATGACCCTAGAGCCCGGCGAAGCCGTCCGCGTCGAATGCGCGGTGAAATACACGTTCTAGCAACTCTTCAGACTGCGGTAAAAACGATCCTTCCTGCTTGGACGCGTGGATTTAGAGGATCGAAGCCATGGGAATAGCCTCGTCGGGCAGCAAGACGGGGATGCCGTCGAGAACGGGATAGAGAAAAACGCCATCTTCGCGCAGCAGTCCGCCGTCGATCGGTTGCTCGACCGGACGCCCGGCCCGATTGACGACCTCCCCCCCGGCGATTGCCCGATTGACTTTGGCAACGAGTTTCTCGTCGGCATTCTTCAGCGGCGTATGATCGGCGGGGCAAACGAGTATCGGCTTGTTTTTTTTGTCAGGCATGGCTGCATTCCTTCGTTAAGAATGCCTAGAATGGACGATTTTGCCTGTTTTTGCAAGGGCCTCGAGTGCTCCTGGTGCAGTAAAAAATTATGGCGGTTTAGTCACAGACTGCAAAAATGCAACAATTTAGCCGGGAGCTAACAGCTCCCGGAATATGCGAAAATTGCACAATAGTTTAGCGGCCGCCGGTACGGCGGCCCTGTTGCCAAGCTGCTGTACCGGTGGCAGCTAAACAACACAGCTTATCCAGCCCGAGTGCTCCCAAAACAGCCGGGGAAAGAAAATTCCCGTTGCCCAACCGGCTCAATGGCCCCCTGAAAACAAAAATCCCCTCTCCCAAAAAAACGAGAGAGGGGACGGAGTTGGGCATGTTATCGACAGAAAACTAGTTGGCCGTGGGCGCGTGCGTGCGAGAACGCCGCCGGGCAGGCTTCGTCGAGCTCCAATCCTTCGTGAGCGTCTCGAAAACCTCGGGCGATTCATAGCGAATGACGTTTTTGCCCTCCGGCATTGGGCCAATCAACCCTCGAAAGACTGGCAGGCCGCGCAAATCCAAGTCCGTGCTGCAATCGTCCACACCGACCTGGGAATGTCGCTTCAACAGAGCCTCTTGAGAGTCATAATCCCGGATACGGATCTGACCGTCGGCCCCGCGTGTAACGACTCGATAGGTGTCTTTGTTCATATTCAGGATTCCTCGTTTGCCTAGATTGCCAGCACAACGCTGCTTTTGGGGGTATCGGCTATCTCAACTCCTTGGGGCAAAACAATTTCTGTTTGCCAACATAGGAGCCATATCCCCAAGATCCGGCATATTGCACACCATAGCCAAGGTCGCTATTACCCAACGCCCGAGGGACGGAAAAACCGGAATTTTCAGATTCTTCCAAGCGGCAAACGGTTAATTGAGCAGATAAGTCATTCTTGGGGAATTCCGCCACATTTAACGCCTCTAGCAGATGCGACCGGCTTGACGTTGTGGCGTAACAACTGGTAGAATAAGATATTACGACGATTTTTCTGGGGGTAGTTTGGACAATGCCATGCCGCCGGTGGTGATTGATCTTCGGAGTGCGGAAGACAGACGCGACGTGGTACATCGCGCGGTGCAAGCCCTGGCAGAAGGGGGTTTGGTCGCTTTCCCAACCGAAACCGTCTATGGGCTTGCCGCCAGCGCGTTGAATGAAAACGCCGTGGAGCGGCTCTTGGCAACCAAGGAACGCGGGGCATCCAAGCCGTTGGCTTTGGCCATCAAAAGTGCCGATGAAGCACGCGATTATGCCCCGGATATGTGCCCCTTGGCACAGCGCCTTGCGCGGCGTTGCTGGCCGGGGCCGATCACTTTGGTCGTCGATGATTCGCACCCCGAAAGCCTCGTACGCCAATTGCCGCCCAAGGTGCAACAAGCGGTTTCGCCCAAGCATACCGTTGGCTTACGTGTCCCCGGCCATCAAGTGATCCTGGATGTTTTACGCATGTTGGCCGGTCCCCTTGCCCTTTCCAGCGCGAATCGGGCCGGAAAGCCCGAGGCCGTAACGGCCAAGGAAATCGTGGATACTTTCGGCGACGAAATCGATTTGGTGGTCGACGACGGCCCTTGCCGTTTCGGCCAACCCTCTTCGGTCGTCCGCGTCGCCCGGGGGCGATACGAAGTGTTGCGAGCGGGAGTCGTGCCCGAGCGAACCTTGCGGCGACTTTCCAGCTTGCTGATCCTTTTCGTATGCACGGGCAATACATGCCGTAGCCCTATGGCAGAAATGCTTTGTCGCGACATGCTTGCCAAGCGACTAAAATGCAAAATCGACGAACTGGAGGATCGCGGCATCCTGGTGATGTCGGCCGGAATCGCCGCCATGATGGGCGGTCGCGCCAGCAGCGAGGCCGTGCATATCTTCAAGGATATGGGCTTGGATCTCAGCAGCCATGAAACCCAGCCCTTAACCGAGCCGCTCGTGCGCCATGCCGACGTAATCTATACGATGACCCGGTCGCACCGCGAGGCCATCGTGGCCCAATGGCCTTCGGCCGCCGAGCGTGCGCAGCTATTGGCGACCGACGGGGCCGACATCAGCGATCCGATCGGCTCGTCGGTCGATCGCTACCGTCGTTGTGCCGCGGAGATCCAACGAGAATTGGAATCCCGGATGAACGAATTATCCTTATTGAATCAACACTTGATCCCTATCGTGTCCTAAACCAGTCATAACCATAAGCCACTAACAACATCTATTTCACATGCGAATTGCCATTGGAACCGACCATCGCGGTTTTGCTATCCGAGCCAGCGTTATCGAACTGGTCAAAAAACTGGGCCACGAACCGATCGACATGGGCACTTTTTCGGCCGATTCGGTCGATTACCCGGATATCGCGGCCGAGGTAGCCTACAAAATCAGCCGAGGCGAAGCCGATCGCGGCATTCTCGTCTGCGGAACCGGTCTTGGAATGTGCATCGCCGCAAACAAAGTGGCCGGCGTTCGAGCCGCCCCATGCCATGATGATATTACCGCCGAATTGAGCCGCCGCCATAACGACTCCAATGTGCTCTGCCTCTCGGCCGATCTTTTGGGCGAGCGGTTGATCGATCGCATGATCGAAATTTGGCTGAACACCGCTTTCGACGGCGGACGGCATGCACGCCGCGTCGATAAAATCACGGAATTAGAGCATCAGATCGAAGCAGAACGACACGGCAACGCCTAAAACCAAGACTCCCGGTAGAACCGCCAAGTCGATGGTCACGAGGAAACCATCATCCTGATGCCCCCCCGTCATCCTGATGAAAAACCATCATCCTGATGGAAAACCCGTCATTCTAACGATGAACCCGTCATCCTGAGCGAAGCGAAGGATCTCGTTGTCCTACAGGGGCGGGCGCTCGAATTTTCTATGGCCCAACCAAATAACCCGTGAAGCGGGCGGGCTTGCCCGCCGTGTTTTTAAGCCGCTGTATACCGTGGACCTTAATATCTCTGCCGCCGCCGGACAAGCCGCCTGCGGCTTCGCAAACCGGCACGAACATTTTTAGCGGAAGCCGTGGATAACCACTTTTCCAAACAGCACCGAAAAGTATGCAAGACGTTTGTGTCCAATCGGTTTTCAGGTGCGACGGATTCTCTTATCCTTGCGTTATTCAGATCGGCGAGGGCGAATTTCTCTTCTTTTTTTGCGACAAAATATACGGGTTGTAGCGGTTGTGCGGGCGTATTTTGCCAACCTTGTCGTTCGTGACGATTTCCGCCAGAAAATGACTCAAGAAAACGTGGTTTTCCATAGTGTTCTCTCTTGGAGATTTTATAAAGGCCAAGTAAACTCGATATCTAAGGGGATACATAAAAGGAATTAGCGGCAAGGAAGAGAGAACGACTTTCCATGCAGAACGCGCGCCATCCGCAACCCGACGAGGTCGATCAAATTCTTCGCAACGCCGAGTTGCGAGATGAGTTGGAACGCTACTTCGACGAATCGATTACTCGCGTCAATGTCCAGCATTTTTCGCTGGCTGCCGAGAACGAATTTCTTGCCGCGATGTTGGCCTGGGAACAAGCTCCCGTCCTGCCGATCTATCGTTGGTTCGATCCGGAACTCAGGCCGCCCCGGCCTGAAGCGATCGAAGACGAAGATCTTCACAAGATCCTTTGGGACGTGATCCGTAAGCTGTATCAGAAGCGGATTGTGCTGGATTTCACCGATCATCTGAGCGATCGCGAGCTTTATCGGTTGTTGTTCCGCGACATCCTGCCCGCCCGAGAAAAGAAAATCGACTGGCCCAATAACTATCTCCACTGGGATTGCACGGGCGCGAACTTCGATCCCGATATTTGGCTCCGCTACTACGCGACGGAAGACGAGCGGGAAGACTGGTCCGAAACATACGGCCAGCCATTGCCGCCCAAGTTCCCCGTGCCCTATCCGCGTCAGTTGCCCTGCGAACCAGGACAATAGTTTCCATTCCGCAAGCTTGCCGCGAAATGGATTAGAAAGATCCTAGGACATAGGGTGAATGATTCTCGTCGGCATCCGGTTTTGGCGGATCGCGCTGCGGAGGCCCCGCGTCTGGATTCTTCTTTGCAATGGCGCGAATACCTTCGAGTAATTCCGCAACTTGGCGGTGCCCCTTGTAGGTTTGCGATACCACAATTGCTTTGGCTGTGCCGAAATTTGCAGGCACAATACTGCCCGGGCCGCCAACCTGATCCCAGGTCGTCGGCAGGATTGTTGTGCTAATGGCATCGATCAAGGAATCATAGTCATCCCAAAGTTCGCCTTGGGTGTTTTTGCATACCACCAGGTCCGCAACATCAATGACTTTCGTGGTCAGTAGTGAATCCTCTTCTTCGGGCGTTGTGATAAACAACACGTCATTTTCAATCAACCACGTCAAACTAAATTGCCTCAGCATCAAATTCAGTGCCGAACGAAGCGGCAATGCCGATAACTCAATAGTCACAGGCGTATCCTTGGTTAAGCCGACATCGGCTAAAGTTCTTTCATCCAAGACAATTTCAATTTTTGCCTGTTTTTCCAGATAAGCAATTACATCCGAGAGCGGAGTCTCTACAAACTTCAAATCCACAGGCTCTTGTAGCGCCTTTTCGATGGCCGCTTGGCCCGTGCGGAGCGCCGGCTCCGAGGATGTCTGTTTGTCCTTGGCCGGAAGGCCGCCGGCAGCAAAACATCCAATGGCAACGAGGCAGACCGTAGCAAACCTTCGAGACATACTTCTCCCTCCTTTGAATAAGTGGAAAAGAAGCCAAATCGCCACGCCGATGGGTTCCGGGCCACCGGCTCGAGATGTTGAGGTTGACTATACCAACACATCGCCAAAATTGCAATCAATTGGATTCCGCAGGGCCCAGTAAAGATTACGGCGGTTTATTTGCATACCGCGAAAGCACAACCGTATAGCCCGTAACTAACAGCTCCCCGGATACGCGAGGATTGCACAACAGTTTAGTATAGCCGGGAGCTAACAGCTCCCGGAATGTGCGCAGATTGCACAACAGTTTAGCGGCCGCCGGAATGCCAAACCCTCGTTTAGCAGCCGCCGGTACGGCGGCCTTGCCGCCAACCCGCATTCACGTGGCAGCTCTTATTCCTCCTGCTCACAGAGACTTCCCCAACTGTTCCGCTGTTTCCATCGCATCGGTTTTTAGAATGTCGCCTTTATCGGAAACTTTCGGAACTGCCAGAATCCCGCCATTCTGCCATTTCATTAGGCGGTCGCGTCCAAGTCCACGGCAAAACCATCGTTGATGTAAAGTTTCTTGGCGACCGCAATCAGACATGAGCGAAGTCGGCGTAGATTCGCCAATCGTGACGCTCGTTGGCGTCGGCCAAAGTGCTTCTGGCAATTCTTCCACGCAAGCCGGCGTGATACAACTTCGGGCCCATCGCTCGCAGGCACGTTTCGATGTCCCGCAGACTTTCGCGGTAGGTCAGTTGCGCGAATGCCATGCAGAAGAATTGATCGAAACACGAGAACCCGCGATTCCGCGAGTTGCCCCGGTAGCGACGAACGCACTTGTTGAATTCGTGTCTCGGAAGGAAATCCATCAATTGAGCGAAGATGAATTGTCCGTCGTGCATAGCTCATCCCCTTCGCCGCCAAAGCGGGTTGGAAATGGCTATAGCCTACGTCCAAGTTGAAATCGAAAACAACCATTTGTAACCGTAACGCCCAATAGATTCTGTAGTTAGGTCAAAATTCCAAAACCTTAGCCGGACAGCAGTGAGATTAGTTAGTTAACTCACTTCCCCCCCTGGCTTTGCAGGTGCCTCAATACAAATACCGTCTCAAAAATGGTTCTTTGGCTGTGTAGAGCTCAATAAGGATCATGGGCAACCTCGGTATCAACAACGATTCACGCCACTCGAATAAACGCCCCCCCAGAAATACCCCCCCAGATCGCAGTATGGACCGGTCTGTAGTAATAAAGGAAACTAGTCTTAGTGTTGGCAAGCGATTCCCAACGCCTTCTCAGACTATGACCACCTTATCTTGAGGAAAAGAGCCGTGATCCATCTCCAGCGAGCTTGCTGCATCCTTGCGATCCTGTGGTTTCCAACCGTGGCCCTCACCTTCGACAATCCGCCGTCACAGCCCGGCCCTAATCCGGAACCGACGGGCATCGCATCGGCAAAGCCCGCTCAAGGACTGGGACAGCTCGTGGTCAAAGATTCGCAATCCGATTCGCCCATGCGGTTGAATGTCGCGCGTTACCACGCCCACGTGGTCCTGCAACCACCCGTGGCATTGGTTCAGATCGATCAATCGTTCTACAACCCCTACAGCCGACAAGAGGAAGGCACCTTTGTCTTCAGCCTGCCGTTGGGAGCGTCCGTCAGCCGCTTTGCCATGTATGTATCTCCAGGGCAGTTGGTCGAAGGAGAACTAGTCGAGCGTCAGCAGGCCTCCAATGTCTATCAAACAATCGTGAACCGGCGAAGAGATCCCGCCATTCTCGAACAGATCGGCGATAACCTGTTCAAGATGCGGGTCTTCCCGATTCCACCAAAAGACACCAAACGTATCTTGCTTGATTACACCATTCCCTTGGATTCGACCGGCGGGCTGTGCAGTTTTCGCTTGCCGCTGTTCTCCGATCTAGAACCAATCTGGGATTTCCGTCTCAGCGGCGTCCTCCGAACGGCTTCTCCGCCCGAAACAGTCAAAAGCCCCTCACACCCGGCCGTTACGTTTCGTCACCAAGATGATGGCACGATCAGCTTCGAACTGACCCACCAAAACTACAAGCCGCAATCCGATTTCCTGCTGAACTTTCCCGAGTATTCCGGGGCTCAGGTCTCGCTGCGCAGCTATACGGTAGACCCGCTCGTTGCACCGCCGCAGGATCGCCAGAACGCCATCGCTAATCCTTGGCAGGGCCTTCGAGCCCTATACTTTCAGGCATCCATTCCTCGCGCAGCCGGCGATACCGACTCGGCCGGAAGTCAGTCACCAACCAAAATTATTGTGCCGCCGTCAGCCGATGTCCTGGTGCTGGCCGACACATCCTCGAGCATGCGCAAATGCCAACTGTTGCGACAAACCGTCGGCCAGATCATGCACAAGCTCGGTCCTGCCGATCGCTTCCGGCTCGTTTGCGTTGATGTCGATGCCCGGCCGATAGGCGACGCATGGCAGCCGGGCGGAGGAGCCGAAGTCGAGACTGCCCTCAAACAGTTCGACCGCGAGTTTTGCCTGGGTGGAACCGATTTGGATGCCGCCCTTCGCAAGGCCATAGCCCTGTTCGAGCCCCAATCCTCACGGCGACGTTTGATCGTCTACGTTGGTGATGGCGAGCAAGACAACGTCGCCCTCGATGCGATTTGCAAACAATTGGCCGTCCGTCTGCAGGAATCGCATACGTCTCTGCTGGGAGCGTTGGTCCGCGGCAGCAATGAGGGGCGAATCCTGTTCGATTCGTTGACGCGCGCAAGCGGCGGCTTGGTATTCGACCTCGCCGACTCCGCGTTGGATCAAAGAAGTTTTGCCGCCTGGCTCTTAGCGGGATTGCCCAGCCCGGAAAAGATCGTCAAGGTCGAGGTTGACGGCGCACAGCCGGACGATTTGTTCTATCCAACCGCATGGCTTCCCGGTCGCGCCTTGCACATTTTCGGCCGCATCAGCCCGCACGAAAAACTGCGTCTAAGCCTGACCACGATCCGTGACGACAAGCCCGTGACCAAACAATGGGAGCTGGCCGTCGATCCGAAGCGGGACGATGTCTTTGTCGGGCGTCTCTGGGCGCAATACAGCCTCGATCGACTGCGCCGCCAATGGCAGCCGGATCAAAGCGACCCCGAAAAGCAGCAAATGATCGCTCTTTCGCAAGAATGGAGCCTACTATCGCCCGTCACGGCATTTTTGGTATTGGAGAGCGAGCAGGAATACGCCACATGGGCGATCAACCGGCGGCAACGGCATCGCTACTGGAAGCCAGCCGACGCCCAACAGCACAATCCGCTCTCGGAAGAATGGATTCGCAAAGCCGAGCAACGTGCGGGACGCATTGGCAAAGAGTCCGACGAGCAACGATTCTCGCAAACCATTCGCGCGGTTCACGCTGCCATCGCCGGCGGCAATGCCTCGCTGGCAGATCAACTGCTCGACGCTGTTCGGAACTCGCCATTGGCTGCCAAATCGCCTGAGTATGCCGGGTTGCGCGAGCGAGCCAAGGCCGGCATCCAGCGGGAGCTGTTGTTGAGGATCATTGGCAATTATCGTGCCCTATTGGATCCGGCCGATTCATCTTCATCGCAAGAGCTGCGGACCGATGCCGATAACATACTTTCACGATTGGCGCCCCGACCCAAAGCCGATCCAGATTTTCTGCGGCGACATCCTTATGCCGAGCAGCTATTGCGCGAAGTAAAGGTGTGCTGGTCAGCTCAGCCGTTGCCTAATGCCAATCCGTACAACCCCAAAAATGCGGTCTACGCCGAGAACGAAGAGAATTTATTTCAGTCGCTAATTCCCCATGCTAAGCCTGCAAGACGCCTATTAGTGCAAAAAGTCATCGCCCGCCGTCTCTTGGCATCCCCATTTACGCAAAGCGGCTTTACCGTGGGCGACCTTGTAACCATGCTCGCCGGTGATCCAAGCATGAATATTGTATTGGATCGAGAAGCACTTAAGGACGTTGGAATCAACAGCGATACGCCCCTGTCGGGCTGCGGCTACGGCCGAATGTCTTTGCGCAACTACGCGCGGTTTCTGCTCGGTCAAACCCATCTGGCTCTTGTAGAAGAACCTCACCGATTGGTGATTACGACGCCAGAGGAGGCCGAAAGTCGCATTACCACCGAGGTCTACCCAGTGGCAGACCTGCTGCTTACGGAACGCGAACCCAAGGCTAGTCTGCTGGTCAATCCCTATTTGGATCACCAATTAACGGCCGAAAAACAACTTCGCGCCAAGTTGCAGCGACCGGTTAGCATGAATTTCAAAGGGACGCCGTTGGACGATGCCGTTAAAACGCTTGCGCGAACGTTGGATGGCACTATTCTCGTCGACGAACGTGCTCTGAGCAACGTTGGAATCGACCCCCAAACGCCTATTACCGCCCAGTGGCGCGAGGTCCCGGCTGGCGAATCGCTCCGATGGATGTTGCGCGATATCCACCTAACCTACGTTGTTCAGGGCGACGCACTCATAATCACCACACCCGAAGCAGCTGGAAGTTCCGATTTCCTACGGCCACGTCTCCACTCGGGCCGCGGCATCGTATACGAGTATGCCGAATTGCCTGACGAGCCGTCCTTGCAGAATTTCAGACGCGGCAACGTTGGCGGTATGGGCGGCGGCGGATTTGGTGGATTCGGTGGAGGCATGGGCGGTGGAATGGGGGGAGGAATGGGCGGCATGGCCATGGGGGCCGGAGGCGGTACATTCGGCGGCCGCAGCGCATTTGAAGGAAAGGGCGGCATGGGCGGCGGCACTTTCGGCTCCTCCGGCCGTTCTGGCGGTCAGCCTTCCGATTCCGGTGTGGTCAGCATGTCCAGCGGCGGCAACGAGGCCGTGTCCCAATCCAACAAGTCTGAACCAAACGACGTAGCGCGGCTTGGTGCTCTGAACAAGCAACTTACCCCATTGGTTGATTCCCAGCCCAACGAGCGTCCCGAATCACAATACATCCTTGACAGTGATTCTTCCGTCGACATGATTACAAGTACAGTCATGCCTACAACGTGGGATGCCGTCGGTGGTCCGGGAAGTATCGTTTTCTTCGAGCCAACGCTCGACTTCGTCGTAAACGCCACCGACGACATTCACGAACAAATCGACGTTCTTTTCGACCGACTCCGTAAGCTGTCGCCTGTGAGTACCACGCAACGCATCTCGCGGCCAGCGACTGTGCATCCCGTTGGACCTGACGAGCCGTTGGATTTCGACAGCCTGATCGACATGGTTACCTCGACAGTATATCCAACGACTTGGGACGCCGTGGGCGGATCGGGCAGCATTGCCCCCGACGAACCCCGGGCAGCGCTGATCCTTTCGCAAACGCAGGACGTTCACGACGCGTTATCGAATCTATTAACGCTCCTGCGTCGCAGCCGATACGCAGCCCAACGATCCAATCGCCCATGGGACCGAACGGAGCTCTCCTTGGAGCAACCCCTGATCGCTCCTTGGGCCAAGAAAAACACTCCACCGCTGCGTCTGTCCTCCATGCCGGCTGCCAAGCCGGAGGAACTCGGCTTGCTCGGCAGTCGCCGTGTGCCCGAATCGGGGCTCTGGGAGTGGCGCCGCACGCAGACCGGCGTGCCCGGATCGGAAACGATCGTGCTGCAACTTCACGAGGGACGCATGGAGCTCCGCTTGTCCGACTGTGTGTTGCGAGCCCAGGGAGATGCAGCGGCAATCGCCTGGCCCGGCCTTGGATTGGTCGAACTCGGCAATTGGGGCCAGTGCGTTCGCCAAGTGGCTGACGGTCGGCTCCCTTGGCTGCCCCATCGCACGAACGATGATTTGGGCCGTCTGTTCCACGTCGCCAAAGGTTCCGCAGCTCGTGTCCGTCTGATTCCAAATGGTCTGCCGATCTCCGCCAATACGTGGCTTGAAACCGAAATTGCCAAGTCGACAGCCATACCTCGATTCTGGCAGTCGCAGCTAGAGGGCAAACTCTCCGGACGTTTGCGCTTCGAAGGCTCAACCGCTCGGCAGACGGTCATAATGGAAGACGCAGCCGGAAAAACCCTAGCCCGCTGGGAGTTGGTCCGCTCCGAAATCAAGAATGTGGATGTGCCTCTGGTAGATGCCCATTGGCCAGGATACGTTCGACTCGATCGCCGGTCGCCGGAACCAGCCGTCGATCGGTGCGTTGCCAAAGCCTTTGCGGCAATCGATCGATCCGATTGGCCCACGGCCCTCGACCTCCTTCGCGACGCTTCGAAGGCTCAGCCGCGGCACAGCCTGCTGCTGTTGTTGACCGCCTGGTGTTACGAGCAGGATCCACGGCTCGCCACCCGAGAGCAAACCGTGGAATTGCTGAAAGATGTCGCCCGCCAAGGACCCGACATGCTCACGCGACATGTGACCGAGGAAAACTTCCGCTCGCTCTCGCCGCTTCAACGGTACGAGATTCTTTCCTGCCAGCCGTCCGAAACCTTAGCAGCCGCAGACCAAGACTGCTTGGCCCAGGCTGCCGCAAAGGCCGGCCGATTGAACGAAGCTCTCGCGCACGCACAAGCGGCTCTGCAAACCGGTAATGGCGATCGCAATTTCGAGCGACACTGCATCGCGGTAGAACTTCTGCTGCGGTTGGAGAAGGCCGCCGAGGCAGTCGCAATGGCGCGACGTTGGGCATCCGCTGCCAACCCCGCTCCCGAACAGTTGGCCAAACTAGCGGAACTCCTGGCCAAGTACGGCAACCGGTCGCCTGCCGACGAGTTGTTCGTCCGCGCGCTGGCCATCAAAGAGCTGACCCCGCAACAGCGCTTCGAAACCCTATACCGGCGGGCTGATATTTGCCAAGGTCACCAACGGTATCAACTGCTGTTGGATGCCGCCGAAATCGCATCGTCCGATTTGATCGGCCGACGCCAATGCCTGGAATTGATTGCCGCCGAACTGGTTGAACACAGCCAGGCCGAAATCGCCGCTCAATTGGTGGACCGAACAAAGGACCCTGTACTAAAGACACAGCTCATGCTGTTGCAAGCCCGTTTGACTGCCGACGCAAACGACCTGGCGGAAATCTACTGGCGGATCTACAAAGATGGCAGGCTTTCTGAAAACCTTTTTGACGCCGCCTTCATTGCATGGAATGCGATGAGCCAGCACCAACGCGTAATCGAGGTCGCTGAGGAATGGCTGCGACGTGGCGAGCAGCTGAACCCGAACGCCGAGCTGAATGAATTGGGAATAGCCTACCATGCCGCCGGGCGCGAGCTCGATGTCCGTCGCACGGTCCTGACCGATCCCGATCCAGCAGACACATCCGAATCGCCGTCCAACCGCAATCATCGCAATCGCCGCTTCCAAGGAGCCGGTTTTTTCTGATAGCCGATCGCAGCGATCATTTCTTCGAGTTCTTTTTCAACGCCTTGATGACAGCCAACGCAGTGCCTGTCCCAAATCGGCTGCACCATCTGCTCATAGCTGAACCCATCGGCAGTCGCTTTGGCATCAAGTGAACGCGGCTTGTTCACCCCCAGAAAATGATCGACATTCGCCAGCAATCCCTCTTTCTCCAGCCGTGCCAACAACGGATGTCGCGGTTGTCCCGCCAGTGGCTTCAATTTGCACGGAGGTCTTTTTCGTACAAACGCGAAAGACCTCATCAAGGAATCGGCAATGTGCCCATCCTGGTCGATCTGCCGCCGCCTGCATCGATCGAAAGTTTTTCACTCGATGACATTGTCTGTCACGAGTCGCAGGGCGGATTGTTGTCGTTTCCCGAAAAGAGCTTACAGGAAAGGCTGTAGGAATGTTGCATTTATGGTAGCGGGGAAGTAGAATTGCCGACGGTGGTTGTATTGGGGAGTACTTCCGTAGTGCCGCTGATGCCTATGGCATCGGAGGGGTTTTCGTCGTTTCCCCATTGTCTTGCTGCTTATCCTGGATGAATGAGATTCTTATCCGACGGAACTGCGTTGGGAGGCAACATCATGTCACGTGTGTACGCATTTTCTCTGGCGATTTTGTTCGCGCTCGGCAATTCGGCACTGGGGCAGGCCAAGCCCTCCGCCCCGCCGTCGCTCCCGGCACAGGCACCGCCGGACACCAAAGCGACCTTGCGTCAGGAACATATCATCTACGTGCCGTTCAAGAATATGCGCGATGTATTCGAGCATGAGGATTCCTCAATCGTCCTGCCATACTCGCAGTTTCTCGACATGTGGAATCGGCTGATTCAGCCCGACCATCAGCCTGTCAAACCTCCGATCAACGGGGTGATCACGCGCGCTGACTATGTCGGGTCGGTCAAGGGTGAACTGGTACATCTGGATACAATGTTGGATGTCGAGGTGTTGAGCGAGGAATGGGCTCAATTGCCGGTGCAATTCGGAGATGCGGCAATTGGGTCGGCGCGAACCGAAGATGAATCCGTATTGCTGCGAGGCATCGGCCAGGGACGATACGAATTACTCGTCCGAGGAAAAGGCAAGCACCAGATCAAGCTGAGCTTGGTGGCCGGGGTAAAATCGGCCGCTGAAGGGCGGAGTTTCACAGTGCAATGTCCGGCCGTTGGAGTCAGCAACATAGAACTAGAGATACCGGAGAAAGATTTGGTGGTGCATGTTGCGCCGCAACGCGCCTTGGAGTTGCAGTCCAATGCAAAGGATGCCACGCGCGTGCGCGCAGTTCTTGGATCCACGAACCAGTTCGTGGTCAGTTGGCAACCCAAGTCGGGCAGTGCGGATAAGGCTGCCGGTCTGGCTAACGTATCCGATACGATTGCTGTCGATGTGGGCGACGGCGTTGTCCACACGCATGCGGTTTTCGACTATCAGATTCTGCGAGGAAAGCTGGGCGAACTGATTGTTGAAGTGCCGTCCGCTGAGCGTTTGCTGGATGTGCAGGCGCCCGGCTTGCGCGATTGGCAGACCGAGGCGATAGGCGACCGCCAGCGAGTGAAAGTGCGACTGCACGCCCCCGTGGCAGAGACGGTTCGCTTGGAATTGCATACGGAATCGCCTATTCCCGAACAATCATTCCAGGCGGGGCGAGTACGCGCCGTCGGCGTGGCGCGGGAAAGCGGGATCCTTGCGGTTCGTAGTGCCGAGGATGTGGGGCTGGAGCATGTTGCGCGAGAATCGATCACGCGTATTGACCCAGCCGACGCTCCAGCGTCGTTGCAGAAAGCGGGCGGCACATTCTATAAGTTTTTTTCGCCAGACCATAAGCTGCTGGTGACCGCCTCGCAACTGAAGCCTCGCATTATTGTTGGAAGTCGCCTTTCGGTGCTCTTGGATAAGATGCGACTGACCACGCGCGGCGAGTTCAAATGTCAGGTTTCGCGATCAGGGATCTTTTCGTTGACCTACCGTTTGCCGATTGGGTTTCAGGTCGACGAGGTTCGTACGGAATCGATGGAGCGGTTCGAGGTTACGCCCGCCGCGGGCGCTCAACTGCTGACGGTATATTTCAGCAAAAAATTACTTGGTGACCAAACAGTTCTTGTGACTGCAAGCCAGTCACGCGACAAAGCCGCCGGCGAACTCTCGCTGCCGTTGCTGGAGCCTTTAAACGTTACACGAGAAGAAGGGTTGGTTGCGGTGATTGCACCGGAATCGCTGGAGGTGAAAACCGACACGACGCAACTGCGAGCGGCCCGGGCCGCCACGCCCGCGGAGTTGGCGGCCAAGGGATTCCAACCGCAAGTCGCGGGAGGTTCGACGTTGGCGGCCGCGTTTTCGTTCGTCACGCGGCCCGCCCACATCGTACAGACGGTTACCGAACGGCCGAGGCGGATGTTTGCCGTCGTCGATACGGCTGCCAATGTCAAGGAAGACGTAGTGCAGGTCACTACGACCTTTCGCTATCAAATTCAGTTTGCGGGAAATGATACCTTTCGCATTGCAGTGCCGGCCGCCGCCTCGGACCGATTGCAGATCGACGGAGACGGAATCAAGGAAAAACGCAAGTCGCCGCTGGCTGCCGGTGATGGAACGATCGAGTGGACAATCGTGCTGCATTCCGAAGCAGTCGGCCAGCGGACCTTCACCGCAACCTACGATCATAAGATTTCCACGTCGGACCAGGGCGCTCAAATGGAACTCCGCCCCATCAAAGCGCTGGATGTGGACCGCGAAACCGGTGAGATCGGCATCCACAAAGATCGGGCTCTATCAGTCGACGCAAAGCTGACGGGTTTGGAGGAGATCGATCCCCGTGAACTGTCACAGCCGACAGGCGCGGCCCAGCCGTATCTGGCGTACCGCTACTACCAACATCCGGTTCAACTGACGCTAAGCGTTGCCAAGCATGAGCTTCAAGATGTCGTCAAAACCGTCGTTCGACGAGCTTACATCGAGGCTGTTGTTACGGAAGACGGGCCAATGACCGTGCGTGCTCGGTACGATTTGAAGTCGAGTGAGCGCCAGCGTCTGGCAGTTACGCTTCGCAACCCAAGGATTCTGAGTGTCACGGTGGCGGGACAGCCCGTGGCGCCTGAAAAAGCGCCTACGGTGCTAGGCAGCAGCCCAGAGGACAAGACCTATTTCATTAACGTGGCTCGTGCTGCGGACTCGAACGAGCCGTTCCAGATTGCCGTGGTCTTCGAAACCCCGCGAACTGAAAAGGAACTAAATTTTGCCGATCTCTTGTGCGTGCCGATTCCGCGGTTCGACGAGGGCGTCAAATTCCAACAGGAGTACATGCGCGTTTGGGTGCCCAAGGACTACCGTTTGGTGGGCGATCCCGACGGATTCATGAGCCATATTAGCGTCGGTTTATGGGATTCGCGCGCAATCACCGAAGCTGACGATAATCCCGATAGCTGGTTCTCCAAGGATAGCTCGTCATTCGACTTTCAGGTCGGTGGTACAAACTATTTATTCAGCAGTCTGACAAACCCCGCGGAATTGAAAATCGGCTATTGGCACATTCCCACGATGACCACGATCGGCAGTCTGTTTGCCTTGGCGATCGGAGGCATGCTGTTGCGGTTTTCTCTCGATACCAAGGTGTTGGCGGTTCTTACACTGGTATTTGTGTTCTTATTCGTCGGTTTATTTACACCGTCGCTTGTCAATAGCTGGCTGCTGGCTGCGCGGCTTGGAATTGCGGGTGTTGTCGCGCTCTGGCTCGTGGTCTGGTTGTTATACGTTCGCCGAACCGGCTGTTTCACGCCGACGGTGATCGGACCGAATGCCGCCGCATCCGATGCAAACAGCATCACAGCGGATTCACAGGGCGGGCCCACGGCATCGGACAATGTTCCTGTCGCTGTTAGCCTTGCCTCGGACGACCGGCAAGCGGGAGAGCGATCGTGATAAACACAAACAATCGCAGTTGTCGAGGCAGCCATGCAGTTCCGTGGCTTGCAGTCTGTCTTTTATGTTGGTTTTGTCCTTCCGCCCTGGCTCAGGTCGCGCACGGGCCGCCGCGGATTCGTAACGTGTACATTCCGGTAGATCAACTGAAACTGCTGTTCGACAATTCGTCCAAAGGCGTGCTGATGCCGCGAGAGAAGATAATGGCTCTATGGGAGGAAGCCCAGAGGGAGGCTCCCAGAAAGACGCCGCCGCCAACGGATGCGGTGTTATCGCAGGCAGCCTACGAAGCGCGGCTTGAAGATCACGAGCTGCGAATTACCGGCCGCATCCGAATTGTGAAGCTGCAAGAAGGTTGGCAAACAATCGACCTGCCCTTCGGTGGCCTGGCAATCGAGTCGGCACGGCTGGATAATCAGCCGGCCCGATTGGGTCGCAAAGATGATGGCACGTTGTTTCTGATACTGGAAAAGGAGGGGCGGTTCGACCTGGAGTTGGAGATGTCGGCCCCGCTGGCGAGCAAAGGCGGGGATCTGGCAACCACGCTCAAACTGCCTCCGGCAGCCGCATCGGAGGTATTAATTCGGCTTCAGAAAGGCAAGCTATTGCATGTCGGCGAGACAATGGTGCAATCCGACAACCAGGATAATGATCAACACCTGTACCACGTCGCCATCGACCGCAGCGGCTTGGTGCCATTGGTGATCTCGGAACGTTTTGCAGACGGAAACCGGACGCCCCTGGTTCTGGTCGACAGCCGAACGATCGGCCGGATTGAACCGGCGGGACTTCGCTGGGAGGTTGTCCTTGATCTGGATGTGTACGCTCGCGCCATGGACACCTTTCGAATTCACTTACCCGACTCCGTGGATCTCACGGAGGTCGAGTCGCCGGAACTGGCGCAATGGATAATACAAAAGCAGGCGGGCGGTACAGCCGCTGTCACACTCAATTTCCGTAAACCGCAGGCGGGCCGGCACTCGGTCCGGTTACTTGGACTGGCTTCGATCCCCTCGGCCACGGAGTGGGATGTTCCTGCGGTAAAGGTGCCCGAAGCGGCGTCGCATGTGGGGCAGGTGTCGGTTTACTGCTCGCCATCTATGCGAGTTGAGGTCGGGATGTTGGCCGGCATCAGGCCCGAACGGTTGTCGTCCATCTCGGCGCAGGCTTCTCCGGCAATGACTGGCACACCGCTGGCATTTGCATTTTGGGACGAGAATTACCGATTACCTTTGCGTGTGACGGACCGGCGCCGGACCATGCAGGCGTCGATAGCGACACTAGTCGAGGTCCGTCGGACCGGTGTGGCCTTGCGAAGCAGCATGACGCTCCAACCGCGGCACGGTCCGGTTTTCGATGTCGAGATATTGTTGCCGCGCGAGTGGGAAGTCACTTCCGTGCTAGCGGCCAATAAACCCGTGGAGTGGGAATTGGCGCCACGGGTTGGCGCGGCCCCTACTGCAAATGGATCACTACAAACCATACGCTTCGAACTTGCCAAACCGTTGAGCCCGGGCCAGTCGCTCGAAATTGCGATTTCCGCACAACAGCATCCTGAACGCTGGTTGGAGCAAGACGAACGATACCAGGAACTGCCGTTTCCCGATCTGCGATTGACCGGTGCAGATGAGGTTGAGGGAACGGTGTTGATACAGGGGCCGCCCGAGGTCGAGTTGTCGGCATCGAACGTATCGAACGAATTGAAGCCGGTGGCCGCCGATGGGTCGCAGAGCAGTTCCGCCCAGACTCTCGGTACGGTCCTACAATACCGTTACCAAGACAACGCCCGCATTAGCGGACGACTTCAGATCCGAACAAAACCGGCCAAAGTCTCTGCGGAAACGCTGGCCTATGTACGGCTGGACCGTGGCAAACTGGATGTACATTATCAGCTTGATTTGCATATCCGGCAGGGAACGTTGCAGAAGATTCGCTTTACACTGCCCGCGGCAGTCGGCGAGAAAATACAAATAGTCCCCGTGGGCTCGGCGGTGCGAGTTATCGAGCAGCGGCACAGCCCTCCGCCTGATGCCGGAAAGGCCGACTTGTACTTGTGGGAGATCGTCCTGGACCGACCGGTTGCGGGTGAGTTGGCGTTAGTTCTGGACGTCGGACAAACCTGTGGGGCCCCGGCTTCCAGAAAGGGGATGACCGAAGAGTCCGTCTCCTCCGAGGTTAACGCCCGTGCAACAATTCCGGTCCTCGCTTTGCAAAACGTCTCGCGGCAAAGCGGCATGGTGGCCGTGGAAGCAGCCAGCGATCAACAGATCGATTGCCAGCCGATGAACCTGCGCGAATTGGACCCGGCGGATGTGCTCAAACCGAAAGCCTACACAATCAATCACCGGATCGTAGCCGCCTACCAGTATCGACGATTGCCCTACGGTCTGTCGATTTCGGCCACACGTCACATGCCGGGCGCCGTGCTGACCGCAATATGCGAATCGGCAGAAATCATGAGTGTGGCCGGTTGTGAAGGTCGGATGCGTCATCAAGCGAGGTTCTGGCTGAGGAGCCTTAACCTGTCACACGTACCTGTTGTCTTGCCCGACGGCGCCGATTTATGGTCGGTCATGCTCGATAGCGAGCCGATCGAAGTGCGGCGAAAACAAGGGGCGTACATTGTTCCTTTGCCGACTGGACAAACGCGATCAGAGAATTCGACGCGAAAACTAACGATGGTTTATGAAACGGACGGCCCTTGTTCGGCCGCAAACGGTTTCTGGGAACGACTTTGGCCGCAAACCGTCCGTCAGATCGCTCCCAAGCTTGGCATAGCCACGTTGGGCACGACATGGTGCGTATATCCGCCTGGCGGGGCCGATTTGGTGTCGGCAACCGGTGAGTTCAAGCCCGAAAAACCGCTGACACGTCCGACGGTAGTGGCAGCCTTGGCCGGAGCGATTGCCCAGCAGAGTACGTCGTCGCTGTCGTTGAAATTCACCGGACTGGTGATGGCCTGCATCTTTGCGGGCTTCTATGCAATGGCCAAGAGCGGCAAAGGGTGCGGTATATCTTTAGTCCAGATTCTCATCGTGATCACGGTCGTTGGCATTTTCATCGCCTTGTTGTTGCCGGCCACGCAATGTGCTCGTGAAGCCGCACGGCGCATGCAATGCGTCAACCAACTCAAACAGATCGGCTTGGCACTGCATAACTACCACGCAGCCTTTGGCCAATTCCCGCCTGCCGTAATTGGTCCAGACAACGTGCCGCGGGAGCGGCAATTCAGTTGGATCGTGGCCATTCTGCCATTCATGGAACAAGACACGCTATACAAGCAACTTCGTCTCGATTTGCCATGGGATCACCCTCTTAATGCCGCGGTGCTTCAAGTTCCGTTGCGCGGGGTGCTGTGTCCCTCGGATCCTGCGCCAATGGCGACTTCCGAGGGATTATCCAAGACTTCCTACGTGGCGATAACAGGCGCCGAGTCAACAGACGGGGCAGGCAACCCTCGCGGAGTCATTGGATTCGACCGAGGGCTCCGGCTGAACGAAATCGTGGACGGCGTCAGCAAGACCATCATCGTGGCAGAAGTAGCCGACGGCGGCCCATGGTTTGCCGGCGGCGCGGGAACGGCACGTCCCATCGACGATTTGATCGCAAAGAAAACGTGGAGTCAGCACTCGAGCGTGGCGAATTTCGCATTTGCGGATGGATCGGTGCGATGTCTCAACACGAGTATCGATGCGCAGACTCTCCGCTGTTTGGCCACTGCACAGGGCATGGACAGGATCGCTGACAAGGAGTTTTCCGACGAATACAATATGGCAGAATTGCAAGCAGATTCATCCCCGGCAGTGCCTGCAAGTGTTGCCAAGGAAGGGAAACCAGCAGAACGTCTCGTGTTTGCACGGAATGTGCCCTCTTCTAAACTGTCGCCCGAATTTCCCCAGCAGCCGCGTGGTGCGGCCGGCGATCGATCGCGTCTTTCGCTGGGCGTTGCGATTGAGACACATGGGGAGCAGGAAATCCGTTTCCGACATGAGGGCGGCCATGGCGAGTTGGTACTTGGACTTCAGGACAATGCGTCTGCCAATGCTCTGGAATGGCTCATCGTTGCCGCCGCCTTGCTGGCCGCTTGGATAGGGCGACGTGCGCCCGCTTCGTGGCGTGCGATCGTTGTCGTTGTGGGGCTGACCATGCCGATCGGCCTCGCAGGGCTGGTTCCCTTGGCGTGGACGCCGTTGCTGGATGGACTGCTGTTAGGCGCCTTGGCGGCAAGCTGCTTGTGGACGCTGCTAAGATTTATTGCGACGGCCAAGATGTCGTTGTGCCAGTCTGTCGCAGCCACGGCGATTGGCGTCGGTTTTTGGTTTGCCGCGGAAGCGAGCATGGCGGCGGAAACACGCACCGTAGAAGAGAAACCAAATTCGACTGGGGAGGTCCGCAAGCCCGACCTAACCTTGTTTATTCCCTATGACCCAGCGAAAGAAAAGCCGCTGAAGAATACGCAAGTGTACTTGCCGCACGACGAGTTCCTGCGTTTGTGGAAACAGGCCCATCCCGACAAGCCGAACCTTGCGACTCCAAACGTTCGGGCGATTGTAAGCCACGCTGAATACTCGGGGCGGCTTCAGAACGATGCAGCTCGCTTTGATGGTCGTCTTGTGGTCCATCAGTTTGTTGATGGATGGACGCCGGTCGTATTGCCGCTGGGCAAGGTCGCCCTCGAAAAAATCGAGATCAATGGGCGGCCCGCCACGTTGGCAGACGACGGTTCCGACCACCCCACGATCTACATCGAGAAGTCCGGCCTGCACATCGTGGACATTCGATTCCGTGTGTCTGCCGGTCGATTGGGTGCGACCGGTCAGATGACCATACCTTTGCAGCCGGTATCTTCGGGCCGTCTGGTATTCCAGTTGCCATCGGAAGATCTGGATGTCCAGGTCACTGGGGCTGAGGGAGGCTGGCGTCGACAATCGTCGGCGTCGGAGGGGCCCGGCGAGAGCGTGGGAATTCCGCTGGGTGCTGCCCATGAGCTCTGTATCCGTTGGCAGCCGCGGCGGGTTGAGGCACGGGAAGGGCATCTGATCAGCGTGGATCAGGCCCTACTGGTTGAATTGTTGGACTCGGGCGTCCATTTTCATGGCAAGTTCTTCTATCGGATCCAGCAAGGGGCCGTGAGCAGACTGCGGCTGCAAATTCCGCCGGACATGGCTATCCAAAGCGTCCAGGGTGACGAAGTGGCAGATTGGTCGGTCGAAACCGAGTCTACCGCAGCGCCTCATTCGGAAGCACGGCGGTTGGTGATTGCACTGAAAAGAGAGCTAACCAGTGGCACGGAGGTGGAGATACACGCTTTCCGCCGCGATCGGCAGGTTGCGGGAGCTATCGACATCCATGCTCTTGAGCCGCTGGAAGTCGTACGGGAAACGGGACGTGTGGGAATCGGTTGCTTGAGCCATTTTAGTGCGCGGCTTGATAAGGCGGAAGGCATTGACCAGATCGACCGCACGGAATTCGATCTGCCGCAGCAACCCAGCAACGGCTGCGCCTTGCTATGGGCATATCGGTATGCCTCACGGCCGTGGCGTCTGCAACTTCAAGTGGAGCGTCATCGGCCGCGAGTCGACGTGTTCAATCGCACTGCCGTCTCCCTGGCTGTGCGCCAGACCGCCTTAAGGAGCCTAATGACCGTGGATGTCACTGGCGCTCCGATTCTCTCGTTCAAGATACAGTTGCCGGCTTTGCTGAGAGTGTCTCAGGTTCGCGTTCCGTCAGGCGCCGACTGGTTCATCATTCGCGACGACCGACGCCAGCAGTTAAAAGTGGAACTGAGTAAGCCGGCCGTCGGAAAGCTGGACCTGGAGATATCCGGCACGCTCGTACGAGACTCCAGTCAAGCGGAATTTGTTGTACCTGGTATGATTATGGAAGATGTTCAGACCCAGCGCGGCCAACTTGCGATCTCTCTGGACGACGATTTGGAAGCTGTTTTGGCCAATGACCAGGGCGCTCGCGCCATCGATCCGGCGGCATTGCATGACGACGTGCGGCCGGATGGCAAACGGCCGGTCCGCTATGCTTTTCAGTACGATTCGCCGCCCAAAGACCTACGTCTGCGGTTGTCCTCCGCCCCATCGCGTTTGAACGGCGACGTTACAACGGTGGTTAGCGTTCGTGAAGGAGCCGTGGCGTATATTAGCAAAGTGAATTTTGAGATTCGAGGGGCAGGGCGATCACAATTCCGCATCGAGACCCCAAAATGGCTTGGTGAGGACATCGAACTGCAAGGCGAGCAAATTCGGCAAATCCGTTCACGGTTGACCGATGATCGCCGCATCTGGGAAGTTGAGTTGCAGCAACCTGTCCGCGGAACCTATACGCTGCACCTGATCCAAACATTGCCGCTGCCTGACGATGGCACGGTGCCGGCCGCCATCATCCGGCCGCTGGATGTGGAACGGTCACGAAGTCACATTGTCCTCGAAAACGCGACCGCGTATGAAATCGCGGCGACCACGATCCATGGCATGGCGCCAATCTCGATCGCCGAGGTGCCCGGGGCTTTGACGGACAACATACGACGGCAAGCCGTTGCGGCGTATCAAGTTGGCGATGCCGCTGCCGCTCTAGTATGGCAACGTCGCGTGCGCGAACAGGAAACGGGGCTGATTGCCAGCATAAGCCTGTGTGATTTGACGACGGTTATTCATGCCGACGGCCGGTATCGCGCTCGTGCCGCCTACAACATTCGCAATTTCACGCTGCAATTTCTCGAATTGGAGCTTCCGCCAAGTAGCGAGGTTTGGTCGGTACACGTCTCCGGACAGCCCGTGCATCCGGCGCAAATTTGCCGCGAGGGCCGGATTGTCACGTTGTTGCCTCTCGAAAAAACCTCGGTGGGTGACTTTTCATCCAAGGTCGTCGTGATCTATTCGGGCGATTTGGGAGAACCACTGCTCCGTTGGAAGCAGATTCGGCCGCCGGCTCCGCGAATCCTCAACAACGTTCCCGTTTCGCGCACACTTTGGACGGTCCTGCTGCCAAGTGAATACAAAGTCAGTCTGGTGAAAGGGGAAAGCAATCTCGAAGAGGTTGCGGCGGAGTACCAGCAGGGGGAGCGTAATCTGTCGGTTTTAGACGAAGTGCGGCAGATGGTACAAGTGGCCGGCAGCAAAGGCAAGTCGGCCGCACAGACACAAGCCCTAAACAACCTCAAACAAGTCGGCTTGGCGTTGCAAGACTATGCTCGGCAGGGAGGGCAAGATGATGCAAGAAATGCCGCCGACGTTCAACAACAGGCCCAACAGATTCAGGCCGAGATTGGGCGACTTGATAATGTGAAAGACGCCGCCAAACGCACTGACAGTGAGACGACTTACTATTTCCAGCAACCACAACGACAACGAGACGCCAATGTCCCGCCGGATCATGCCGTTGAAAAGCTCTATGAACATCGGCGGGGAAATATGCGCAAGCAAGCGGCGGATCAACTCCAGAAGCTTCAAATGTTTGACCGGAACGAACCCGTCCAACCAACAGAAGTAGGTCTGCAAGAACCCGTAGCATTGCCAAAAGGGAAGGAGGAGGCAACGATTGCCGCTGGAACCGGTCAATTGTCTCTGAAGTTGGATGTGACTCCCGTGGGGACTGCATACCATTTCCGCAAACTCCACGGTGAACCGCGTCTTGCCCTCGACGCGCGCCACGAGGACCTGGATCGGGGACTGACAGCCATTATTTGGGCTGGCCTATGCCTAACATTCGCGGTTGCGGTTATTCGAGGTCTGAGGCGGCCGGACGCTTCTGCGCAAGCACGCCGCCATTGGCCATGGTTGGCTGCGGTCGCAGGCACAGCATGGTTATTCCTGCTGCCGGCAGGCGTGCTGGGGGTTGTTCTGCTTGTGACGGCTTTGTGTGTGCTGATCGCCCGCTTGCGAAAGCAACAGACGGACGGTCTTAAAAAACCGCATGTCGGACAAGGGATGTCGTAACTGCTTAATCCGAAGGGATTCGACGCCCTAACCCTCGGTTCCGAAGTCGGAAGACGATTTCGCCCAATGTGAAAGGGACGTAAGAAATTACGGTAAGCGAAAAGGAATTCGGCCTCGCCATGGAGCCATCGGAAAGCATGGGGCCGCCCCCATTTTCTGTACCAGGGGTTATGAGAGTATTGGTTGGGTAACGGGCAATGGTAAACAGCTAGAGGTTCGGCTTTCCTTCGCGTTGGTTGTCAAAGGCCGACAGACTATTGACGTTTGCACAGTCAATGAACCTAGGCCGACCAACGGAAGGCCGGAAATAGGGCCAAATAGGTTGACTGACCGGCTCATTATCAAAGCAAGCATCAATAAGACACAGGACACCAGCGCAGCAGCTCACTTTGCCTCAGGCTGCGGGCCGAAGTTCAAAACGAACGTATCGAATCGCTCGCGTTCCATCCCAGCGTCTTCCCAGCCGTAGGCATGGTTGCCGATGTGCCAAAGGCGAATCGTCGTGTCGGCCATGATCTTGAAGCCAGCCTGCCGGGCGCGTTCGCAGAAGGCATAGTCTTCGGCCAAATACCAATGTCCATCTTCGCATGGGTGAAGCATCGGGTGGAAAAATGGAATCAGCGGAACCTTGAACCGCTCGTTGCACATAGGCAGTCGCTGTTGAATTGCCATATACGCTTCGCGGCGAACCAACAGGAAACCGGCACCGGCATACAGGATTTCGACCAGCCCGCCGTCCTTGCCGAACACCATCTTGGGCGCTCCCGGCATTACGTGGCTGGCCAAGGCTCGCTTGCCTTTCTGCGGATAAATGCCGCAAACGATCGGCAGGCGATGCGACCGCAATCGGTCGATGGCGTTCGGGTGAAAATCCACGTCGGCATCAATCCACATCGTCTCTTCATAACCATCCAGCAAGGCATCGGTTGCCATTTGGTTCCGCCCTTGGTCGATGGCGGCATAACCGCCCACACGACGCACGGGATAGCCTCGCCGTTCCAGTTCTTCCAACGCCCGTTCGCAAGGCGGCGTAATGGATGTGGCAAAAGGCACCAAAATCACGCATCGGCGCGGGTCCATCGGGTTGTCCGACAGTTGCCGAGGCGGCCGACGTCGTTCCGGCACGCTTTCCACACGTGTCCCCACGGCCAACACTTGTTTTTCGGGCGGAATTCCGACAAAACTGAGCAGTTCCCGCTGCCCGCTCTCGGTATTGAGTGCTTCGTAGGTGTCGAACAACCGAATGTGCTCGGGATACTGCTTGATGAGCGTATCTACCCGCTGGTAATACTCGTCCCAATAGCGGCGGATGCCTTCTTCCCGGTTTTGCGTGTCGTATTGGGGATACGTGCGAGTGCGAACCGGATCGTGGTGCCATCCCGGGGCGGGCTGCTGCGCCCAATGGTTCGTCGGCAGCGGCATCGTCTGGTCGAGCCATTGGCAGAAACTGCCTACGACCTCTTCCCGCGGACGCCGGAGGCAGACAATCCGAATATCCGGTTCTGCGGCAATGGCATCCTCGATATAAGGCAAGTAGAACGAGGCACAATCCCCCAGCAAACGCGCTTTGCCATGCAGCCGGAACCGGGCGAATCGCTCGCGAATAATCCTTCTCCCCTCGCCCGCTTGCTGAACGGTGTTATCAAGAAATCTCCCCTCGCCCGCTTGCGGGAGAGGGGCTGGGGGTGAGGGTGCGTTGCCTACTCGCGCAATATTCCCTTCGCCCACTCGCGAGAGAGGGCCATCCTCAAACCTCCCCTCGCCCTTTGGGAGAGGGGCTGGGGGTGAGGGCCTGCTGCCCGTCTTCCACGGCAGCAACGGCGGCTCGTCGAACGAACACACCATATCGGGCTGTTGATTGAGAATTTTTGCCAGCGATGCCGTGCCGCAGCGTCCGGTGCCGATGCCGAGAATAATGAATTGCTTTGTCATGGATGTATTTTACTTCCGAAGATGCGACAGCAAAAGGGAGTCCAACACCTGGATCAACAAAGGCAATCGGTCTTGAACCGCTTCGTTCATGGCCAGCGGGGCATCAGCTTGGAGACGGCTGCAAAATTGTGTGTATCTCAAGCTGGAACTGCAATGACGGCCGGGTAGGGTCAAATCGAACGACAAAGTAGAAAAAGATTTTTGCCAAAGCTGCCTTGCCCTACCGACTCACGTAATCGGCAGAACGGCCGACGCGGCGTCTATGAAAAACTCCCGCCGACAACTCGCAATCGTCGTGGCATAGCTGGAAATTACCACTTCCCGAACGTTCTGTTACGAACACAGACTCCGGACCGCTTTGTTATTTCCCGTCAGCGAACATCGCATTTCGGCAAAGCGTTTTTAATTTCCATCATCCCAGAATCGCTGACTTTGGTTCCACACAAGTAGAGATGTTTAAGTTTAGTCAATCTCTTGAGATGAACCAACGCGGCGTCGGTCACTTTGGTATTCATCAGGTCCAGAGATTTGAGTTGTGGGAAACATTTGAGGTGGACCATCGCGGCATCGGTCACCTTCGTTTCCATCAGGTTCAATGCTTCGAGTTGGGAAAGTCCTTTGAGGTGAACTAGTCCTGCATCTGTCACATTGGTCCATGACAAGTCCAATGATCTAAGCTGGGAAAACCCTTTGAGCTTCTCCAAACCTTCGTCGGTAATTTCATTGCTGTTGATGTCTAACGACCGGAGCTTGCCGAATACTTTGAGTTGCTCCAATCCGGCATCAGTCACTTTAGTGAACCCCACGCTCAGTGATTGGAGTCTATTAAATACTTTCAAAGTCTCCAATCCCCTATCGGTAATCTTGCTTCCCAACAGCTCCAACTCTTCGAGTTGCGTCAATCCTTTGAGGGAAACCAAACCGGCGTCGGTAATTCTTGCGTTGTTGAGATAAAGCGATCGAAGTCGACTTAGCGGTTGAAGATAGACTACCCCAGCGTCAGTGATATTGGTACGAAAAAGGTGCAACTCTCGGAGATTCGTCAACTCTTTCACATGCGCCAGCCCTGCGTCGGTGACTCTGGTGTTGTCAAGGACGAGGGTTTCGAGTTGGGGCAAACCTTTGACGTAAACCAGGCCCACATCCGTGATATTCTTGCCCGTCAAGTAAAGCCACCGAAGTTTTGCAAGACTTTTTAAGTGCACCAAACCGGCGTCGGTTACCTCGGTACTCGCCAAGTCCAGTATTTGGAGATTACTTAACCCTTTCAAATGAACTAGGTCGCCATCGGTCGCATTAGTTTCTTTGAGGCTTACCTCGATTATTTTGCCGATCCCCATTTCATCGAGCTTGTACTTGCCGCCCAGCTTGTTGATTGCTGTAATCGCTTCTTGCTGGTCAGCAGCTAGCTCTCCCGCGTGGGCGAGAATGGGAGCAGTCGCTACCCCGAATGCCAGTATTAAAACTGTGAATTGCTTCATGGAACATCCATTTTTTAATCAGAATTGAAGAACAAGCCCGATTTGGCCTTCAGCCTGTCCCTTCGAGTTGATAGTGATAGTAAATATGCCATTCACGTTTAGGGTAATAGCAGCACTCCACTTGCCGTTGTTGTACTGAGCGCCAGCATTTCCGTTTACTACCTGCCCAAAGACAGTCGCTTTAAACCTCGTTCCAATACTTCCACGGGTGCTCTTCCCGTTTTGTTGTAACTCGCCAAATATCGGAAGGCCACCGACTACAGTCTTTCCATTGGCAGTGATTGTAACTTTGCCATCCGCTGGTATATCAAACGTCACTTTGGCTGTATTGTTCTTGCTGTCCTTTCCTTCTATCCATCCGTGAATCTTTGAAAGTAATGCACCATTGCGGTTGAGTCCTGCTGGCGTACAAGTGATCTCTCCTCGTGTCTTGCCGCTGAAGGTTACAACTGCCGATGCGATATTTCCTTTCGTATCTACAGTAATCTTGAGAGTTGTACTGTTGTGGTCCGTGTCCCAGCACTTTTTTGTGTACGTGAGGCCATTTTGTGAGACAGTCCAATCTCCACCAATTTTGTCGTTTATAGCAGAAATTACGCTATTTCTCAACTTTGTTATTAGCACATCGGCAGCCCGATTTGCAGCCTCGCTAGCCTCACTTAATCCACTCGGGTCCGTCACATTCGTTGGGCTGTTTCCCACATACCGACTCGTATTCGCATCCTGCCCTAAGAACCCAATCGGGTCTTCACTTACCCAACTGCCAGTCTTACTGTCATACCACCGGTTCAAGTTGTTCTGCAAACCGCTATTCTCATCATACGCCCGCCCGGTGAACCCAAACAGGCAATCCACTGCCGCATTCGTTTCGGATTTCAGATTGCCGAAGGAGTCGTAGACGCGATGGTTGGCGATGGAGGTTACGCCGTTGTCATACGCGGCCAAGTCGCGGACGGTGCCGAGATGGTCGGTCAAGGCAAAGAGGACGTCGCCGGGCGTGGACAGGTCGTAACCGTCCGAACCGCCCTCACCCCCACTGGCAGAGCCAGTGGCACTCAGCAATGCTTCATCAGCTAATAGTTGATCCACGGCGTTTGCTTGCCAGAGATAACGATGGGAAAGGTCGGTGTCTGTCAAAGCACTGGCAGAGCCAGTGGCACTCTCCCTCGCCCGCTCGAATTGCAACGCAATTTGATCCCCATCGTAGACGAAGCCGAGGGTGCGGTCAATCTGGCCGTCACCGTCCGCGTCGATAGTCTCGGCAATCCAACGGTTTTCAGCGTCGTAGAAGTAATCCACCACCTGCGAGGCCGACCCGCCGTAGGTGGCGTAGCTGGTCACTTCCATCAGCCGGTTTCGGGCGTCCCATGTGTATTGGGTAATGTTGGTATCGCCCTCGTCCAACAGGCCGTCGGCGTCGGTGTCGATGAATTTGGCAATCCGATTGCCCTCGGCATCGTAACTATAGCGATACGTGCCGTCGCTGAGCAGTTGGTTATCCGTGCCGACTACACTGGCAGAGCCAGTGGCACTCGTCCGGTTGCCGTTCGCGTCATACGTATAGGTTTCGTCGGCAATCGACTCGTTCGAGTACGTGGCCGAAAGCAACTGGCCGATGGCGTCGTAGGTATAGGTGACCGTGCCATCGGACGATGTGACGGTCGTCAACAGGTTGCTCGATGACGAACTGCCCGCAATCGCCTCGGCAATCTCCGACGTTTCATGGACAGGCAACATGCTTTGGCCGGTTGGAGCCGTCGGACCAACGGAGGCCGTCGCATCCCAGGCAACGCCCGAGAAGGTGTATTGCGTCAGAACCGCGTCGCCTTGGTGATAAACCAGTCCGACCAACAGGCCGTCGGCGTTGTAAGTGTAGTCGGCCGTGACGGTCAGCTCGTCGTCCTGGTATCGGCTGATCGACGCGACCTGGTCGGCATCGTTGTAGCTCAGCGTAATGTCGATATGGGCCACGGCATTGCCGCCCGTGACGCCGTGCCGGTTGGGCAATGCCACAAGCAGTTCTTCATTTGCAGCTTGTTCTCATTGAGTTCCTGTGTAGCGGTACGCAAGTTTTTATCCCGTCGACTGCGAATCACGAGCGGCAAACCGCATCTTGACACTTCCTTGATGTCCTTGCCATCGGATTTGACGCACTTTTGACGCGATAACATCTACAATGTTTGACAGAGGAGGAGATAATGATGGAATTGATTTCGATAGGCGTTGTGCTCGTGGTCTTTATGTTGTCGTTCGGGATCATACGACTACTCGCAAAGCTCAATTGAGGTCGGTGGAGGAAACGCAGCATGATGGTTGTTATTTATTGCATCGGCGGCATCGTGGCTGCTGCTCTGTTTGCATATTTAATGCTGGCGCTGTTGAAGCCGGAGTGGTTCGCATGAACATTTACGCTCTACTGCAAATCGGCCTGTTTCTGGTGGTCTTGATATTATTCGTCAAGCCGCTCGGCTGGTACATGGCTCGGGTATATGAAGGCAAGCCGTGCGGCCTTGGATGGGCCGTGGGCTGGCTCGAACGGCTCATTTATCGCCTCTGCGGCATCAATCCGAGCGACGAAATGACGTGGACAACCTACGCCAAGGCAATGCTCATGTTCAATCTCCTGGGATTCGTGGCGGTCTATGCGTTGCAGCGGATGCAAGGCTTCTTGCCGCTTAATCCACAGAACATGGCCGCTGTACCGCCCGATCTGGCGATGAACACGGCTGTTAGTTTCGTCACCAACACGAACTGGCAGAGCTACGGCGGCGAGACGACGCTGAGCTATTTGACGCAAATGCTCGGGCTGAGCGTGCAGAACTTCGTGTCGGCAGCCTCGGGCATGGCCGTCCTGGTCGCTTTGATTCGCGGTTTCGTTCGGCGTTCGTCGCAAACGATCGGCAACTTCTGGTATGACCTGACCCGAAGCGTGCTGTACGTCCTTCTCCCACTGTCGATCGTCGGGGCCTTGGTGCTCGTGTCGCAAGGCGTGGTGCAGACGTTTCAGCCGTACAAAACGGTTGCGTTGATCCAACCGACGACAGACGCCAATGGAAAGGCCGTCACGGAACAACATATCGCGATGGGGCCGGCTGCTTCACAGGTGATTATCAAGCAGTTGGGCACAAACGGCGGTGGATTCTTCAACGTCAATTCGGCCCATCCGTTGGAAAACCCAACGCCGTTGAGCGGTTTTATCGAAATGTTCTCGATTCTGCTGATCGCTGCTGCCCTGTGCTACACATTTGGGCAAATGGTCGGCGACACCCGGCAGGGCTGGGCGGTGCTCGCGGCCATGATGGTGATTTTCGTGCCGTTGTTACTCGCAGGATATTGGGCCGAGCAGTCTGGCAATCCAAGGTTGGCAGCCTTTGACGTCGATCAGACGGCCAGTGATGTGCAGTCGGGCGGCAACATGGAGGGCAAGGACACTCGATTCGGCATTGCCCAATCGGCCCTTTGGGCAGCGGCAACCACGGCCGCCAGCAACGGCAGTGTCAATGCGATGCACGATTCCTTCACACCGCTGGGCGGGCTGGTGCCGATGTGGCTCATGCAACTTGGCGAAGTCATTTTTGGCGGCGTTGGCAGTGGGCTATATGGAATGCTCGTGTTCGCCATCATTGCTGTGTTCGTGGCTGGGCTGATGGTCGGACGCACGCCGGAATATCTCGGCAAGAAGATCGAAGCCTTCGAGATGAAGATGGCGGCGCTCGTGATTCTGATCCCGCCGATGATCGTGTTGGTGGGCGCAGCGATTACCGTGACCGGTGGATGGGGGACGGATAGTATTCTGAACAAGGCCAGCCCGCATGGATTCAGCGAAGTTCTGTACGCCTTCTCATCGGCAGGAAACAACAATGGCAGCGCGTTTGCCGGGCTGAACGCGAATACGCCTTTCTATAACATTGGATTGGCAATTGTGATGCTAATTGCCCGCTACTGGCTGGCTATTCCCACATTGGCGATTGCCGGCTCATTGGCTTGCAAGAAAGCGACGCCCACCAGTGCCGGAACGCTGCCGACACACACGCCATTGTTCGTCGTGCTGCTGGTTGGTGTGGTGCTTTTGGTCGGAGCATTGACATTTGTGCCGGCGCTCGCCCTTGGACCGATCGTAGAACATCTGATAATGATAGGTGGATGAAATGACGTCTCATGCGAAAACCCATTCGCTGTTTGATCGAGCGATTATCGGCCGGGCGATTGTCGATTCCTTTGCGAAGCTCGATCCACGGCGTCAAATACGCAATCCGGTGATGTTCACGGTCTACATCGGCAGCATTCTGACGACCGGGCTGTATGTTTTGGCATTGCAGCATGGCAGCGAAGAACCAGCTTGGTTCATTCTTACCATTTCGGCCTGGCTATGGTTCACCGTGCTGTTTGCCAACTTCGCCGAGGCGATGGCCGAAGGGCGTGGCAAGGCCCAAGCCGACTCGCTACGACGCGCCCGGCATCAAGTGCCGGCCAAGAAGTTCATCGCCGCTCCGATGGGACCACTCCAAGAGCCAGTATTCGAGGCGATGCTGCGACACGGCGAACTGACCGTGGTTCCGGCGTCCGATCTACGACGCGGCGACGTGGTATTTGTTGCAGCAGGAGACTATATCCCGGCGGATGGCGAAATCACGGAAGGTGTTGCGTCGGTCGATGAAAGCGCCATTACAGGCGAGAGCGCCCCGGTGATCCGCGAAAGCGGCGGCGACCGAAGCAGTGTGACCGGCGGCACGCGGGTATTGTCCGATTGGCTGGTGGTGCGAGTCACGGCCGATCCCGGCGAAACCTTCTTGGATCGCATGATTGCGATGGTCGAAGGGGCAAAACGCCAGAAAACGCCCAACGAAATCGCCTTGGACATTCTCTTGGCGGGCATGACGATCATCTTCCTGCTGGTTTGCGTGACGCTACTGCCGTTCTCGCTTTTCAGCGTTGAATCGGCCGGTCGTGGCTCGCCCATCACGGTTACGGTGCTCGTTGCTCTGCTGGTGTGTCTCATCCCGACAACGATTGGCGGGCTGCTTTCGGCGATCGGCATTGCCGGGATGGATCGGATGATCCAGACCAACGTGATTGCGATGTCGGGCCGCGCCGTCGAGGCGGCCGGGGATGTCGATGTGCTGCTTCTGGACAAGACCGGCACTATCACGCTTGGAAACCGCCAAGCCGTGGACTTCCTGCCGGCCGAGGGCACGGCAGTTTCGGCGTTGGCCGACGCCGCGCAGTTGGCCTCGTTGGCCGATGAAACGCCCGAGGGCCGCAGCATTGTCGTCTTGGCGAAAACCAAATACGGCTTGCGTGGACGAAATGTGCATGACCTCCATGCCACGTTTATTCCGTTCAGCGCCCAAACTCGGATCAGCGGCGTCAATCTCGATGGCCGTCAGATTCGCAAAGGGGCCGCCGACGCCATCGAAGCCTATGTCGAACAACATCATGGCAAATATCCCGCTGACGTGGCGGGCCATGTCGAGCGTATTTCTAAGCAAGGCGGCACGCCACTTGTCGTCGCCGAGGGCGGCCGCGCCCTGGGCGTTATCCATCTCAAGGATATTGTCAAAGGCGGGATACGCGAGCGATTCGCCCAGATGCGACAAATGGGCATTCAGACCGTGATGATAACCGGCGACAATCCGCTGACGGCTGCCGCGATTGCCGCCGAGGCAGGCGTTGATGACTTTCTTGCGGAAGCCACGCCCGAAACGAAACTCAATCTGATTCGCAATTATCAAACCGCCGGCCACTTGGTGGCCATGACCGGCGACGGCACAAACGATTCGCCGGCGTTGGCCCAAGCCGACGTGGCCGTGGCGATGAACACCGGCACGCAGGCCGCCAAGGAGGCGGGCAACATGGTCGATCTCGACTCGAACCCGACCAAACTCATTGAAATTGTGGAAATCGGCAAGCAACTGCTGATGACTCGCGGGGCATTGACCACGTTCAGCCTGGCAAACGATGTGTCGAAGTATTTCGCCATTATCCCGGCCGCATTTGTTGGCACGTATCCCGTGTTAGGCCGGATGAATGTCATGCACTTGGCCACGCCCATGAGTGCGATTCTTTCAGCGGTGATCTTCAACGCTCTGATTATCGTTGCCCTGATTCCCTTGGCGCTCAAGGGCGTGCGGTATCGTCCGATCGGTGCGGCAGCCTTGTTGCGAAGAAACCTGCTGGTATTCGGCGTTGGCGGCCTGATCGTACCGTTTATCGGTATCAAGTTGATTGACGTATTGTTGGTGGCGTTGCATTGTGTTTAGCAAGACAGTCCCCTCTCCCGCCGGGAGAGGGTTAGGGTGAGGGCTTCCAGTCATGTTGAAACAACTCAAACAAGCATTTCTTCTGTTGCTCGTATTCAGCGTTCTGACAGGCATTCTGTACCCGCTGGCAATTACCGGAATTGCGCAACTCGTATTCCCCCGACAAGCCAACGGCAGCTTGATCTATCACAATGGCAAGCCGGTTGCGTCGTCATTGATCGGCCAACCGTTCACCGATCCCAAATACTTCTGGAGTCGGCCATCGGCCACATCACCGATGCCATATAATGCCGAGTCATCCGGGGGATCGAACCTGGGGCCGACGAACCCCGATCTGGCGAAAGCCGTTCAAGAGCGAATCGCTGCGATCCAAAAGGCCGATCCAGACAACAAGGCCCCCATCCCGATCGACCTCGTAACATCATCAGCCAGCGGCCTTGATCCACACATCAGCCCCGCTGCGGCCAAATACCAAATTGCCAGGGTGGCAAAAGCCCGTGGGCTGGACGAAAATACCGTCCGCCAACTGGTCAGCAAACACACCGAAGGCCGCACATTCGGCCTGCTTGGCGAGCCGCGGGTGAATGTGGTAGAATTGAATCTCGACTTAGACGGCGTAGGGCGTAACGACAGGGAGATTCTGGAGGCATCGCCATGAGCAATATTCACGCAATCTATGAAAATGGTGTTTTCCGCCCCATCCAGCCGGTCAGCTTACCGGAACGATGTGAGGTGGAGGTCGAAATCCACGCTGTTAAGGCAGGACAGGAACAGCCGAGCCTCGACGACGTGTATGCGATTCTCGGAAGGCGTCATTCTTCCGGTGAACACGATGTTGCCGCCCGCCACGACGAGCACCAGCCATGACCCCTATTTTCCTTGACACAGTTGGGCTGCTTGCCATTTGGGACACTGGTGACCAATGGCACAATGCCGCCGAGGGTGCCTATAAACAAATCGTCTCCTCACGACAGCCCGTCACGACGACGACGTTTGTCCTTCTGGAGTGTGGCAACGCAGCCGCAAGACGCGGACATCGAGAGGATGTGTGTATCCTGCGACAGACGTTGGAGCTTCGCAACGAAGTGATCGTTCCCACCGAAGATGACTGGGAAAAGGCGTGGGATGCTTATCAGCGAGGACAAATCGGGAGGGCGGGCATTGTCGATCACGTATCGTTCGCCGTGATGCGCCGGCTTGGCATCCGACAGGCGTTCACCAACGACCGTCACTTCCATGAAGCGGGGTTTGAAACGCTGTTCTGAAGACATTGGGAGGTGATATGATGGCGTTATCATTCTTTAGGCATGAGAAGATCAGGCGTTAAAAAACAGTCTCAGTTTAATGAAGCTTGGCTACATGATCGCATATGCGATGACCCTACTCTTTTAGGGTTTGGCGATATAAGAGTGCTGGGGCGAGAACGGCCAATTTCTGGTGCAGGACGATTGGATGTGTTGCTCTTCGATGAGGATAATAATACGCGATATGAAGTCGAGATAATGTTGGGCGCGACTGATCCAAGCCACATCATACGAACAATCGAATATTGGGATGCGGAACGTCGGCGTTATCCTGGTTACGACCACGTTGCGGTACTGATTGCCGAAGACATCACGGCTCGTTTTCTGAATGTTATAAGTCTTTTGGCAGGAAATATTCCACTCATTGCTATCCAGCTTGATGCTTTGCGAGTAGAGGAGCGTTTGGTTCTGAATTTTGTCCACGTTCTTGATCAAACTACGCTTCGTGTAGACGACACTGATGAAGAACCGGATGGAAGAGAGGTAGACAGAGCTTACTGGGACCAAAAGGCTGGCCCGGAGTTGATGGGCATTTGCGATGAGGTACTTGCTATGATAAACGGAGTAGCAGGGACCAAACAGGAACTCAATCTTCTCCGAGGCCACATAGGGCTTCGTTCCAATGGAGTCGTTCGCAATTTTATTTACCTTGCACCCAGACCAATGAAGAGGTTTGTTCATTTGACCTTCTCGAATTCAATTGCTGTTCATTGGGAAGAGCAATTCGAGAAGGCTGGCATACCAGTGGCAAGCAGACGTGACGGCCGCTTGCGGATTTCTGTAACTCCTGATGAATTTAGACAATTTAAGGACTTGATAAAACAGGTGGTGGAGGAGACGGCCAAGGAATCAGAGGCATAGGCACCTGTTGGAACTACACCACGGCTTACTATCTATTGAGGCTCCTCGCATGTCCTCCCAACGCCCCAATCCCGACGCCCTACTGGCCCGCGTACAGGCCGATGAGGCGAAACAAGCACGTGGGAAGCTGAAAATCTTCTTCGGGGCAGCGCCAGGCGTCGGCAAAACCTATGCAATGCTGGAAGGCGCGCGCAAGGCCGGTAAAGAAGGCGCGGATGTCGTCGTTGGATATATCGAACCGCATTGCCGGCCGGATACGCAGGCATTGGTGCTCGGCCTTGACGTGCTTCCGCGATTGGAAATCGACTATCGCGGAACGAAGCTCTTCGAGTTCAATCTTGATGCGGCGATTGCGCTACATCCGCAATTGCTGATCGTGGACGAATTGGCTCACACCAATGCCCCCGGTGTGATGCACACCAAGAGGTGGCAGGATGTGATGCAATTGCTGGAAGCCGGCATCGACGTGTACACGACGCTCAATGTCCAACATCTCGAAAGCCTCAATGATGTGATTGCGCAAATTACCGGCATCGTGGTCCGCGAGACGGTGCCTGATTCGATCTTCGAGCAGGCCGATGAAGTGGAATTGGTGGATTTGCCCCCTGACGATCTGCTGGAACGGTTGCGGGAAGGCAAGATTTATGTCGCCCGAGAGGCGGAACGGGCGATGGCCCACTTCTTCACCAAGGGCAATCTGATCGCCCTACGGGAATTGGCCCTGCGGCGGACGGCCGAACGGGTCGGCGAGCAGATGGACGTGTACCGCGATGAACATGCGGTGCAAGGAACATGGCCCGCCCGCGAGCGAGTTTTGGTATGCGTCGGTCCAAGTCCTTTTGCCGATCGGTTGGTTCGCGCAACTCGTCGCATGGCGGCCAGCCTGAAATCGCCTTGGATTGCCATCCATGTCGAGACGCCGCGAGATGCCGACCTTTCCAAGGCCGACCACGAACGACTTACGCAGACGCTTCGGCTCGTCGAGCAGCTTGGAGGCGAGACAACGACGCTCAGTGGTCAGAATGTTGCCGATGAACTGGTCCAGTATGCCCGTAGTCGCAACGTCACGAAGATCGTGGTGGGCAAGCCCAAGCAGCCGCGATGGAAAGAGTTGTTTCGCGGGTCACTGGTGTACGAACTCACGCGCAAATGCGGCGACATCG
The DNA here is from genome assembly GCA_964458015.1 of uncultured Planctomycetaceae bacterium. Classification (GTDB taxonomy): domain Bacteria; phylum Planctomycetota; class Planctomycetia; order Pirellulales; family Thermoguttaceae; genus CAYWGR01. The sequence continues at coordinate 8,108 of CAYWGR010000007.1, read as the reverse complement.
ACGTTTATGTCATCAGCGGCGATCCGCAACCGGCAACCACGCCCGCTACGACGCCACGCCGTCCGCCAAGCTCTCGGCTCAGCTATTTCTGGGCAATGGTTGTGGTTTTGGGTTGCACCGGACTCAGCGTTCTCCTGTCTCCGCTGTTCGGTCCGACCAATTTGGTGATGATCTATATGTTGGGCGTGGTGGCGGTTTCGCTCTGGCTAGGGCGAGGTCCGTCGATCCTGGCAACCATTCTAGGCGTGGTTGTCTTTGATTTCTGTTTCGTTCCGCCGCAATGGACGCTCGCGGTGCGAGATACGGAATACTTCTTCACGTTCTTGGTGATGCTTGTGACGGGGCTTGTGATTAGCACACTAACGGCTCGCGTGCAATTTCAGGCAGAAGCAGCCCGGCATCGGGAACGACGCACGGCGGCACTGTATGCCATGAGCCGCGAGTTGGCGGCCACGCAAAGCGCGGAACAGATCGCCCGAATCGCAGATCGGCACATCATGGCCGCCTCTGATGTTTGCGCAGTGGTGCTCTTACCCGATCGAGACCGTAATCTGGCTCCCTCGGGAACCAATACCGATAGTTTTGCATTGAGCGTTCACGATGAGGCCGTGGCCAAGTGGGTTTTGGAGCATGGCGAGACGGCGGGACGAGGCACCGCCACGCTTCCCGGCTCGGAAGGTGTCTATCTGCCGCTTCCAACTTCGCGCGGCACGGTTGGGGTGCTCGGGGTCATTCCCTCTAACTCCGCATCGGCCCTCGACATCGAGCAACTCCATCTCCTAGAGGCGTTTGCCGGTCTGATCGCGCTGGCCTTGGAGCGAGCCAACCTCGAAACGGAGGCCGATCAAATTCGATTGGACATCGAAACGGAGCGGTTGAGAAGTTCGTTGCTCAGCGCCGTGTCGCACGACCTGCGGACGCCGCTGTCGGTTGTTACCGGGGCAAGCAGCACGCTTTTGGAGAACGATCAGTCGCTCAGTCCCGAAGTGCGGCGGGAATTGGCCGCTTCGATCTTGGATGAATCGGAACGCCTCAACCGGCTGGTGGCGAACCTTCTAGACATGACCCGCCTGCAAGCCGGTGCATTGGAAGTGCGAAAGCAGTGGCAGCCCATCGAGGAAGTGATTGGGGCCGCACTAGCCAGAGTGGCTCGACAATTGAAGGATCATACGGTTGCAACGCACGTTGATTCTGATTTGCCGTTTGCACCGCTTGACGATCTGCTGATCCAGCAAGTGCTGGTCAATCTGTTGGAGAATGCAACCCGCTACACGCCACCCGGCACGCCGATTGAAATCTCCGCTCGCCATGAGGACGACTTGATTGTAATCGAGGTTGCCGACCGTGGTCCCGGACTGCCGCCCGGCGATCCGAATCGCCTGTTCGAGAAGTTCTATCGAGCCGGCGACTCCAAAACCCGCACTGGAGCCGGACTAGGCTTGGCCATTTGTCGTGGAATCGTACAATTGCATGGAGGCAAGATCACGGCGGCAAACCGCACGGGCGGTGGTGCGGTTTTCCGATTTACGCTACCGTTGGAAGGAACGCCGCCAAGTCTGCCGCTCGAAGAATCGTCAGAGACTTCCCAACCATGACCACTGAAGGCCCCAAAATACTGCTGATCGAGGACGAGCAGGAAATCCGCAAGTTTCTGCGGGTTTCGTTGTTAGGCCAGGGCTATCGGCTTGTAGAATCGGCCGCCGGGCGCGACGGCGTGATGCAGGCTGCCAGCCAGCAGCCGGATTTGATGATTTTAGACCTGGGCCTTCCCGACATCGACGGAATGGACGTGATTCGGCAGGTCCGCGAGTGGTCGCACATGCCAATCATCATCCTCTCTGCTCGAGGACAAGAACACCAGAAGGTCGAAGCTCTCGACGCCGGCGCGGACGACTATTTGACCAAACCGTTCAGCGTTGGCGAACTTATCGCCCGCATCCGCGTTGCTCTTCGCCACGCTGCCCAAGGTGTCGGTGAATCTGGAGAACCCGTCTTCGTTCTGGGCGACTTGCGAGTTGATCTCGTCCGTCGTCAGGTTTTCATCGGCGACGAGGAAATCCATCTCACGCCGATCGAATAGCCTTCTCAACCTCTTTGACCACGTAATCGACGAACCTGCGTTCGCGGGCGACGTGGCCCTGGCACTTTTCAAGGCAAGCGTTAAGCTGCCCGACGGAGATCCATCCTTCCTTAACGGTCTCGTCAAGTTCCTTATGCCTTGATATCCGTTCGAGCCGCCGAAGCTGTGTTTCGGACTCGCTTGTGATTTCCAGCATCCTCACGACAGAAAACCCGCCCGCACGGAACGCCCACCAATAAAACCGCTGTGAGCACGGGCCACGAATGAATCCGATTGAGAAATCCGCCCAACTCTAACTGGGTCGGCATCGTGGCAACCGGACGCCGCACATCGAAGAGTTGAATCATAGCCGGCAAGAGCATGGTGGCAGCCACAAAACACAAAAGGATGCCGCCGCCGGCAATCATTCCCAATTCGGCTACGCCGGTAAACTCAGTGAAGCCAGCCGCGAAGAAGGCGATGGCCGTGCTGACTGCGCCAGTGGCGATGCCCGGCCCCACAGAGCCTGCGGTTGCCACCAGAGCGTCGGCGCTGGTGCGGGTTTGCCTGCGATGCTGGAGGTATCCAGCAAGATAGTAGACGCCGAAGTCGATACCTTGGCCGATCAGGATTGCACCAAAGGCGCTGCTGAGAATGTTCAGATGCCCGATGGCCAGCAAATCCGAAGGCCCACGCCATACCGGCCATTAGCGCTACATTGCCGATCAGCGGATGTCGCCAGCCGCCGAAACCAAGCAGGAATACAAAAGCCACACCAGCGAACGACAGAATGCTTGCCCAACTCATCGACGTTTGGCTCGACCGCATCTCATCGTTTTCGATCACCGGCAAGCCGGTCAGTCCGATGCTCGTATTGGGATGTTGTGCCTTGACCTGTGCAATGATCTGCCGCAGCGCATCGAGTCCTTTCGTATGAGGATCGAAACTGTCCCTGTCGGCTGCCGCCAATTTCAGCATGACGAAGCCCTGCTTGCCATCATCGGTCACCAGGGGACGACAGCCGAGCATGGCCAGCCCATCGGTAGACCCGAAGGCATCGGCCCAGGGCGACCGATAGTCATTGGGCGCTGACAGAGCCGCCGACAACATCGGCGTCGCGCGATCGAGTTCTCCGATCATGTTGGCCGGTACGGCGAACTGAGAGGAGGCCGCCATCTCGATTCCCATCGACATCCGGCCGAGCATCTGCCCCAAGCCGAGTGAGTTCCAGTCTCCCCGCAAAACGGGCGCTGCACGATCCAAGAACCCGCCGATGCCGGCCAGTTGCTCGGGCGTCGAGTAGTGCAAACCTTTGCTGCGCAGGCGCGTAAGGTCATGCTGGTGCATCACCGCGCAGAACAGGTTCGGCTGGCGATCCAAAGCATCGGCCACGTCCTTCATGGCAGCCAACACCAGTTCCGGCCTCTCGGACTCGACGACGACAACCACATCTTCCTGGTCACCAAACTCTTTGGTGTAGGCGAGCCAGCGCTGATGGTATTCGCTATGCGGATTCAACAGATCAGCACGGCTGTTGCGGAATCCCAGTCGTGTGGTCGTCAAGATTACGGCGGCGACGGTGACGGCTGCGGCCAACGCAATCGTTGTCTTGGGAAAGCGCACGGTCAATCGCGTGACAGCCTGGAACGGCCTTGTCAAGGCGGACGATTCTGTTGGTTGTATTTGCGTCCGTTCCTTGGACATCGTTCGCTTTCCGTCGCTCTGAAATCGGCGATGTAATTGCTTCGGTCAGTGGGGCGGGATTGTAAGGGGCCATTCCCACGGCGTCAATGTCGTTGCTTGGCTGTAATGTGTGTTCTGTGAAGGGGTTGCCGTAATAACGCATCTTGACTTGACCACTGGATTTCGATACCCTGCCATTATGTGTGTCTGGCATAATCACCTTCATCGTCGTTGTCCTTTGGGGCTGGTTGTCCTCCTTCTCGGAGTAACAATCGGAGCAGCGGTAGCATTTTCGCTTGTTAGCTGCCTTCCTTATCGAAGCGTAGCGGCAACAAGCGGTGGGGGAGTGTCCGAATCGAATCAAGGACACGGAGAATTGCCCGTCGTCTTACAGCGAGGTTCTCGGTTGTCGCCGGAAGCCTTGCGTCAGACGGAATCGACGCCCAGAGGCGGGGAATTCAGGCACTCCGACTTCAGCCTCTCATTGGTATCGAGAGGCGGTTCGCCGATTAGCCAATCATTTCTGCGGCTGCGCCGCTTTGGCTGCCGACAATCGGCTTGTACTCAGCCTACACTGGAAGTTCTCTTCTGCACTTGGCAAACATGATTTGCCGCTCTTGACTGCGATGTTCTGGCCACGTTGCAGCGCGAGAGTCCTCTTCCCATGCCCAAACGTGATGCTTCTGACTGCTTGCGCCGTCGGATGTGTCTGATTCCCTGGACTTACTGAGGGGCATGTGAAGGGCTTCGTTGCGGCAAGCGTGGCAAATCAAGCACGACAACACAACCGCAAAAGAGAGAGCCTCCAATGGCCAGGAAGAACTATTATAACCGCAACTCAACTCCATCCCAATCTCCCAACGACGGCAAGGAAACCAACATTCCGCCTCCCGAGGTCGCGGGCGTGCTTGCCAAAGTCAAGCAACTACTCGACGAACAGTGCCCCGATAAGGCACTGGATGTCATCACCCGCAACAGGTTCTCATCTCCTTGGATCGCCAACGCCACAGGTGTCTGCGCCATGCGACTGGGAAATGTCGAGCAGGCGGCAGGAATCTTTCAAGGTTTGGTTGGACACCTTGGCGTAATGCTCAAACCGGATGCGCCGCTGGTGTTCAAGACCAACTTCGCCACGGCGCTGCTGGCCTCGAACAACATGGCGGGATGCCTGAGCGTCTTGCACGAAATCGGGCAAGAAGACAATCCAACCGTCAAACACCTTCGCGCGGCCATCGAGCAATGGAAGCATAGCCTGTCGTTCTGGCAGAAACTCAAGTGGTATACCGGCGATATTCCGGCAAAGCCCGTTTCCCTGGATTTCCCCCTGGGCGAACTTGAGTAAATGAGTATAGTATTATTCAAAAGGCTAGCGGCTTGGCAGTTTAAGAGAGCAATTGTGTTATTGGGAGGATTCCGTGATTCTCGCTATGGTGGAACCCCAGGGGACCGCGATCTTGCTGCTGGTCCTCGGTCTGATGATCGCTTTTAGTGTGCTCTTCAGTCGGCACATTGACCGGCTGGGTGTACCGATTGTCTTGCTGTTTCTTGTCCTGGGTATGCTCGGCGGCTCGGAAGGGATGGGCGGGATCGCCTTCGCCGACTATGGTGTCGCTGTGCGCGTCGGAACCATCTACCTTGTGTTAATTCTGCTCGACGGTGGCATGAATACGTCGTGGGGCGCTGTACGGCGCATCATCGTGCCGGCCGGGATACTTGCCACAGCCGGCGTGGCTCTGACTGCCGCACTGGTCGCCCTATTTGCTTGTGCGCTCGGTCTTGCGTGGACAGAGGCCCTGCTGCTAGGGGCCGTAGTCTCTTCCACGGATGCAGCGGCCGTTCTGGCGGTGCTGCGAGGGGGTCGCTTGAGCCTCCAGCCCCGCGTTGGCAATACCCTGGAGGTCGAATCCTGCATCAACGATCCGATGGCCGTCATCCTCACGGTGACGATGATCGAGGTCGCCAAGTCACCCGACGCTCTTCGGTGGACTCTCCTGGTAGGAGTCCCTCTGCAATTGGCTGTCGGCGTGATGGTCGGCGTCTTGCTGGGATACCTGGGGCGTCGTCTCGTCCGCAGGGTTCACCTGCCGACTGTAGGGTTATACCCGGCGCTCACACTGGCGTTGGCTTTCCTATCGTTCGGTGCCGCAACGATGCTTGAAGGCAGCGGGCTGATGAGCGTGTATTTCACGGCCTTAGTGCTGGGCAATTCAACGCTGCCGTACAAAAGCGGACTGGTCCGGGTCCACGAATCCCTGGCTTGGCTGAGCCAAATCGCACTGTTCCTGATGCTGGGCCTGCTGGTGTTCCCTTCGCATCTTATACCAGTGGCGGGTATTGGGCTGGCAGTGGCACTGTTCCTGGCATTTGTCGCCCGCCCCGTTGCGGTATTGCTATGCCTTCTTCCTCTTCGCTTTCCCGCCCGCGAGATCGGGTACATCGGTTGGATTGGACTGCGGGGAGCAGTGCCCATCATCCTTGGAGCCTTTCCAGTGCTCGCTCAAGTTCCGGGCGCGGAGCGCGTATTCAACATTGTTTTCTTCATTGTGGTGGTCAGCACCATTCTGCCCGGCGCGACGATCCGCCAGGTGACTCGCTGGCTCGGGCTTGCGGTCCCGGAGAAGCCAACCCCCAGTGCAGTGCTGGAAATTAACTCCGTTCATCCCTTGGACGCCGAAATCGCGTCCTTTCTGATCGACCCGGCCGCTTCTGTATGCGAGGCGTCCTTATCCCAAATCCAACTACCGGCCGATGCGGCGGTAATGATGATCGTGCGCGGCAGCGAATTGGTTGCAGCACGAGGCCAGACGATCCTGATGCCCGGCGACCATGCTTACGTCTTCTTCCGTGCCGCTGACCGGCGATACATCGAATTGTTGTTTGGCCTGTCGGAAAGCAGTTGACTGGCCTGCTTCGGCCTATTGGGTCGGATAGGTGACGCGATTCCCCTTGATGCAAGCCCACGGTGTAATGACGTGTGTCTGCAAGGCGGTCTCGCTCAGAATGTGCTCGACCCGAACATGGCGTGCAACAAGCGCGTCGGCGATCAACGAACGATGGCAGCGCCATGGCACGGCTTCGGCACACATGATGGCAACTCGTTCTTTGCGGGTCATCCCAAGGAGCTTCTGCAAGCCTTCGTCAAATTCAGGAGTCTGCATGTAGTCGGCAAATCCTCGGAAGGAGGCGTTGCGCCATGCTTGATTGCACGAATTGGGTGTTGGATGACGCAAGCCACCCAATTCACCCATGTGTTTATACTTGATACCCACGGTTTGCAGTGCGGCCGGCAGCGTCTCCTGGTTGAATTGCGGGTTGTGCCGCGATTTGGGAATGGTGCGGACATCGACGAGGCGAGTGACGCCGTGGGCTTGCAGGAGATGAAGAAATACCTCCAGGTCTCGGGTCGAATGCCCGACGGTCAACACCACTGGCCGCGTCTTTTCAATTCGACGAACCATATAGCATGTTCCGGCCTCAACAACGGCACTACGAGTATCATGGGATCACGCTTGGGCCGCTTTTGCGACATCCGTGGCGCGATCCCCATCCGCCGAAAGTTGCGATCTAATCCTTACCTTCCAACTCGATCGTCCGTGGGAACAAAATGTTATTCTCCAGATGGATGTGCTGGTGCAAATCGGCCTCCATGCGTTGCAGCTCGCCGTACATGGCCCTAAAGGTCGGACAAGCATCCTGGGGCAGTGCGTAATCGCAGGTGACCTCGCGGAGCTTCGCCAGAGCTTGGCCGGCGCTTTCATGCTCGTGCTCCATCTGTCCAATCGGACTATGCACTGATCCAAAGCACGCCTGCGGTTTGGGCGTCCCATCCCGAACGTTCATCTCAAGAGCCACGATGTAAGGGAACAGCACTTGCTCTTCCTTCATCAAGTGGCCGCTGAGTTCCGCATCCAAGGCATTGAAAAGGTCTTGCACTTGGCGCAGTACGTCGCCGTGACGCGCCCCGTGGGCTTTGAGCACGGTTGGCACCAATGATCTCAGACGTGGCAACGCGGTCTTCATGTACCCGTGATGTACTTCAACAATGTGCTGCACCAATTCGCCAAGCGGTGCGGAATACCAATCCTTGTCGGCCGTATCTCCCTTATCTGTTGTTGCCTGGAGAGCCTTCTTCAAAGCATCGACCAGCACGGGGAGATTCAGGCCGCGCTCGCGGGCTGCTTCGGCCAGACACTTGCCTCCACCACAGCAGTAGTCGATTCCATTCTTCTCGAACACCGGCTGGGTCTGAGGATAGCGCCCCACCAACTCGCGGACTGTCATCTTTTCGTCCACTTGGATTGCCATGTTGTCTGTATTCCTTCCAACGGGGTTAAGTGTCCTCGATTTTGATAGCCGATACAGGGCA
>CAYWGR010000006.1:58236-60475 GCA_964458015.1 uncultured Planctomycetaceae bacterium | reverse complement strand
CCGTGCTCCATCGGCAAAGGCCCCGCGCTCTACCTTGTGCCAGTCGGCGTATAGCGCATCGTACAGCGCACACGGGTAGCCGGATAGAACCACCATGCCGCGCAAGCCGTGAAGCGCGGCCGCCAGTTCGCGGTGCTCGTCGTCCGTCATCTCGAAACGGTAATCATCCTCGGTATTGGCGCGCGTGCTCTTGATGTACGGCGGATCAACATAGTGGAGCGTTTTGGGCGCATCGTGGGTTTGCATCACCTCGGCCGCGTTGCGATTCTCGATCACCACACCGCGCAAGCGCTCGCAGAACATAGCCAGGGAGTCGGGATAGTGCATCCAATCGTGGGCGGGCGTTGTGCCGCTGCGGTTGGAGTTGGAGCGGAAGCCGGTGGCTTTGTTGTGCGCGTTGCTGCCAAATCCCGCGTTCCCGCCGATGCTGACGCGATTGGGAACAATTCCCATCCACACCGCCTTCCGCTAAGTATGCACGTGTAAAATCCTCCTTGATCTTTGCCCAGCGTAAAGAATAGCTGGAATCCCCAATCGGCAAAGTCCAGATTGTATGCAAATGATCGGGAAGCAATACAAAAGCAATAATCTCAAAAGTTCGTTTAGCCCGTTCTTTTTCCATTGCTAAACGAAGACATTTTCTGGCTACGTCGTTGTTGAGAATTGGCCTGCGCTGGTGCGTGACTACCGTAAAGAAATATGTTCCGCCCGGTTCATAACACCTACGGTAGTCTGGCATTTTCAAGCTCTTCCAAACACGATAATACGGAAATTTGTATGGCAGGGAATTTTTCGGCGGGCCATCGCTTTGCTCGACCTGCCCTACCTCCTCTTATGGTCCAGGGTATCCTCGCATCAACCAAACATATCGTAACCATACCAATATGATCAGCAACCAGTAGATCAAATACGGATAGGCACATAGCAAAGCAACTACGGTCATAATGCGAATTGGCCTGGCCGTACCACGTCTTCTTATCTGAATGAGTGCGATGTGGCCACAAACAATGGCAACTAAAGCACCGATAAATGACAGCAGTGCGCTGTCACCTCTCCAAAGTTTAGTCGTGTTAAGATATTGCTGAATGAGTTCTAAATTCCAGTAGTTGAAGAAAGACCAGAAAATCGCGACCAAGGACATACTGGGCAAGTTTTCAGCATGCTTTCCATTCCAGTATTTTACCACAAGCCAGATCGCAATGGAGAAAGCCGCCATGATCGCTTCGTAATACATCAATAAGTAGTACAGCATGGCGTCTACTCATTCGACGAATTGTCGGTAGCGCTCTATTGGACGAGAATATCGTGGCGGGCCATCGCTTCGCTCGACCCGCCCTACATTGTGCTACACGTGAATCTCCGCCTCGCCGCCTTGGCCGGCGTATTTCGCTCGGATCTGTTCGACCACTTCGGCGACAAACTCGTCAACCTGCTGCGGTGAGCGCCCGACATACTGTAAGGGCTCCATCACCGTGGCCAAATCAACTTTGGCAAACGCCGGATCGGCCGACAAGCGTTCGAGCAGGTCATTGGCTCCGCCTTGTTCCTTGACCACGGCCGAGGCCGCTTGCGAATGACGGCGGATCCGTTCGTGCAGATCCTGGCGATCACCGCCGGCCGCAACGGCCGCCATCAAGATGTTTTCGGTGGCCATGAACGGCAGTTCCGCCAGCAAATGGGCGGCAATCACCTTCGGATACACCACCAAACCCGCCGTCACGTTCTGGCAAAGGATCAACACCGCATCGGTCGCCAAAAAAGCTTGTGGCAACGTCAGCCGGCGGTTGGCGCTGTCGTCCAACGTCCGTTCTAACCATTGGACCGAGGCCGTTTGTGCCGCGCTCGACTCCAAACTGGTAACGAACCGCGCCAGCGAACAAATCCGCTCGCTGCGCATCGGGTTTCTCTTATAGGCCATCGCCGACGAGCCGATTTGATCCTTTTCGAACGGTTCCTCAACCTCTTTACGATGGGCCAAGAGCCGCAGATCGGTGGCCATCTTGTGGGCGCTTTGGGCGACGCCCGACAAATTACCCAACACAAACGAATCGATCTTCCGCGAATAGGTCTGCCCGCTGACGGGATACGAATCGTCGAACCCCATCTTGCGGCACACGAGCCTTTCCAACTTGCGCACCTTGGCGTGGTCGCCGTGGAACAATTCCAAGAAACTTGCCTGGGTGCCGGTCGTGCCTTTGCTGCCTAATGCCTTGATCGAAGCGATCCGATACTCGAATTC
>CAYWGR010000006.1:47366-58226 GCA_964458015.1 uncultured Planctomycetaceae bacterium | reverse complement strand
GGCCAAGTCCATCGCAAAATCGTGGGCCCACAGACACGCCCGCTTGCCGACCGTCACGGGTTGCGCCGGCTGAAGATGCGTGAATCCCAAACAAGGCAAGTCACGATAAGCGACGGCGAACTGGGCCAAGCCGTCGATGACCGCCGCCACACGTTCGGCAACCATCTGCAATCCCTCACGCAACAACAACAGATCCGTGTTGTCGGTCACATAGCAACTCGTCGCACCAAGATGGATGATCGGCCGGGCGTCGGGGCACACGTCGCCGAACGTATGAACATGGGCCATCACATCATGCCGCAACTTGCGTTCATACCGAGCAGCCGCCTCGAAATCGATCTCCTCCACATGCGCTCGCATCTGATCGATTTGCGCCTGGCTTACGGGCAAGCCTAGTTCCGACTCGGCCTCAGCCAAAGCGATCCAGAGCCGACGCCACGTGCTGAATTTTCGCTGTGGACTCCACAGCGCACTCATCTCGGGCGAAGCATAGCGGGAAATCAACGGATTGTCGTATTGGTTTGGATTGTCGGGCATGGAATCATCACCAGCATCGAGATGTTTTTTTACGTCAATTCATGCCGCGTTGTACGGCGAAACGACCATTCTGTCAATTCCCCCACAGCAATCCAGCCATTTTCGGCAAAATAGGCGATTCGGGGCGTGTTCACGCTCTGTAAATGCTTGGTGTTCCTGGTAAATCTTGTGTAACTGATCGTGACACCATCGGAGCGTCGGGTTACAATCCGGCCCTCACAGGATTATTCGAGGTAGGCAATTGCTGCCCCATTTTTAAGTCTGGCCACGGAAAGGCAAGCCCTTTTGGCAACCCACATAGACACCCCACAGACCGGCGTTCCAGTGTCGGTCCGACGTGGACGAACCACCGACGTTCGTCGTATCGGCGGGTTGTCGCGTATTGATGCCGCCCATCGCGACATCCCCGAAATCGTTCGCTATCCGCAACGGCTCGCACAGCCCGATTTCTACAAGGCTGCGTATCCCCTGATGCTGCTGTCTCGTCGGATGGAAGACCGCATCATGGAATTGTTCCAGAAGGGCTATGTCAAAGGCACCGTGACCACCAGCGCCGGCAACGAGGCCACGGCCGTCGGCATGGCCATGCCCTTGCGTCCCGGGCTCGATGTGGTTTCCCTCTTGCATCGCGACTTTGCCAGCCACTTGCTTTTAGGAGCCACGCCGCACCAGTTGTTTTGCCAATACATGGCCAATGCCGAGAGCCCGACCCACGGACGCGAGGGCAATGCACATCACGGCGACGCCGGTTCTCGGCGATTCCCCATGATTAGCCATTTGGGCCGAATGACCAGCCTTGTCATGGGCGGTGTTTGGGCCGCGCGGCAAGCCGGCGAACAAGCCTTCGGCTTGGCCGTTATCGGCGACGGCGGAAGCAGCACGGGCGAGATTCACGAATCACTCAATCTGGCTTCGGTGCGAAAAGTACCCCTCTTGTACCTGATCCAGAACAATCATTATTCTTTTTCCACGCCGACCGATCTCCAATACAACTGCCAACATCTTTCCGACCGTGCCCGCGGCTACGGCATTCCCGGCCGCACGATCGACGGCACCGACGCTTGGGAAGTGTACACCTCGGTTTGCGACGCCCTGGATGTGATGCAAGCCTCGCAGTTGCCGGCCGTCTTGGAATGCATGACCTACCGTTTGCATGGCCATGCCGCCTACGACAAAGGCGAATACGTGCCGGCCGAGCGCCTTCAAGAATGGCGGCAACGCGATCCGCTTCTTCTGGCGCGCCAAAAGGTATTGGAACTTTGCGGCATGTCCGACGAGTCTCTCACGGCTTTGGAAAAGGCTGTCGAAGAGGAAGTTCGCTCGGCCGTCACCAGTTCCATGGCGGCCAAACGACCGAATCCGGCGAGCAATCGCATGGCGGTCTTCGCCGAAACCTCGTTGCCCACGGTCAAGCCCTATCACGCCACGCGCGTGAAGAACGGCGAAGCCGTCGGCCGGGCTTTGGATTACATTTTAGAGAACGATCCCCACGCGTTCCTCATGGGGCTCGACATCGGCGTTTACGGCTCGGCGTTCAAAACATGCAAGGGACTCATCGAACGGCACGGACCGCAGCGCGTGCTCGACATGCCCATATGCGAGTCGGCGCAAGTCGGGTTTGCCTTAGGCGCTTCCCAAATCGGCGCGCGGCCGATCCTCGAATTCCAATTCGCCGATTTTTCAACCGAAGCTTGCACCCAGCTCGGCCTAAACGCCGGCACGTGGTTTTTCCGCTCGGGTCGGCCCGCTCCTTTGTTGCTGCGGTTGCCCTGTGGCGGCGGACTGACGATGGGCGCGTTCCACTCGGGCGAATTCGAGGGCCTTTGGTCGCGTTTTCCGGGTCTGAAATTACTTTATCCCGCCACGGCCCAAGAAACGTTCGAGGCCCTGGTCGCCGGCTTCCACGATCCCAATCCCTGCATGGTCCTCGAGCACAAGCTGCTCTACTGGAGCAAGGGCGGCCCGATCGATTTCGACGGCAATTTGGAATCCATCTGGCGGCCGCGGCGTTACAACGAAGGATCGGATATCACCCTGGTGGCCTTTGGCGCGATGGTTCACGAAGCATTGGCCATCGCGGCCGACAGTCCCCGCTCGATCGAAGTATGGAACCCCTTTGTTTTGCAACCGATGGATCTTGGTCCGATTCTCGAATCGGTGTGCAAAACCGGACGCCTGCTCGTCGTGCAAGAGAGCGGCGCGGTTCAAGGTTTGGGCAACCACATCATCGCATCGGTTTGTCGCGAGGCGATGCATGCGTTGAAATGTCCGCCGATGTTGATCTCCTCGCCCGATTTGCCGGTGCCCTTCGCGCCGGAATTGGAATCCTATTGCCGGCCGAACCGTCATCGCATTGAAGCCGCTGTTGATCGCATGGTCCGGGAGGGATGATGGAAGCCGCGTTGTTCAAAATGCCGTTGTATTTGCCCGCCCAGGGCGCTACGGAATTCGAAGCCTCGATTATCGAATGGCATTTGGTCGAAGGCGATCGTTTTTCCAAAGGCCAGCCCCTGGTGCAAATCGACAGCGCGAAATCGGTTTTCGATTTCGAGGCTCCTTGCGATGGGCTCGTGATCCGGCGTTTTCATCTCGAAGGCGAAACCATCCCGCTGACCGAGCCGCTCATGGAAATTGAAACCGACGATCCGGCCATGCACGATTGGATTCCGCCGGCCGCTGCCGCCGATCGGGTCGTTGTGCGTTCGGAAGCAGCTTCCGAATCGTCCCGCGCCTTGCACCACGTCCAACGCATCGGTTTCGTCGGCTTCGGGGGCTATCTGCCCGACCGCGTCGTCTGCAATGACGAATTGGTCGAAAGCTTTCCGGAAATCACGGCCGATTACGTATTTCAAGTAACAGGCATTCGCCAACGCCGCTGGGCCGGCCCTGACGAAAAACCCTCCGATATGGCCTACCGGGCCGCTCTCGAGGCAATCCGCCGCTCCGGCATCGCCGCCAAGGATATCGACGCGGTCATTGTGGCCACCACGACGCCCGACATGGCCATGCCCTCGACGGCCGCTATACTTCAGGATCGCTTGAATCTGCAAACTATCCCAGCCTTCGACCTGAACGCGGCTTGCGCCGGTTGGCTCTACGCCGTTTCCGTAGCGCAAGGCATGATTCTTTCGGGTACGGCACACAATGTCTTGACGGTCGGCGTCGATATGCAGTCGCGACTGCTCGACCCCTCGGACCGCAACGCCTATTTCCTCTTCGGCGACGGCGCGGGGGCGGCCATTATTTCAGCCGACGTCCCAGGCCATCGCATCCATCAAACCATCTTGGGCGCCGATACCCGCGGCCTGCATATGGCGCGACGCGGAGACCCCGGCTACACTATTCGCAACGGACACGGCGACATTGACCCGTGGATCCGCATCGACGGCCATGCTTTGTTCCGGTTCGCCACGGAAAGCTTCACCGAGATCATTCGCCAGTCGATCGCTAAAAGCGGTTGGATCGCCGACGACCTGCGTTGGATCGTTCCGCATCAGGCAAACGGACGGATCATCAAGGCGGCCGCCCGGCGCGTCGGCATCGACTTCGAACGGTTCTTTCTCAACGTCGAGCGCGTCGGCAACACATCAAGCGCAAGCATTCCCATCGCCATGCTCGAAGTCGAAGAAACGCTTAAGACCGGCGACAAGCTGATTCTTTGCTCCGTCGGCGCCGGCATGACCACCGCCGCTGTCTCGATCGAGTGGTAGCATCTCGTCGAACGTAAGGTGCGTGAATTGCACCATGCCTTGCGATTGCGATGCGTTTCATGCACCGCACAAACGGCTCAAGCAGCCGGCCCCTTGGTCCAGCCGGCGATTTTATCAAGCCGGAACTGCTCGAATTGATCGGCCTCGATGGCCTGGCGAGCCTCGGACATCAACCGCTGATAATAGGTTACATTGTGGATCGTCAGTAGCGTCGGGCCGAGCATTTCGCGGGCCATAAACAGATGGCGAAGGTATCCGCGGCTGCGACGGCACGCGGCACAGGGACAGTCGGCCTCCAGCGGTCGGTCATCACGTTCGTACTTGGCATTGCGCAACCGCAAGCTTCCCTCGTTGGTAAACGCCAGAGCATTTCGACCATTGCGCGTCGGCATGACACAGTCGAACAAGTCGATGCCGCGTCGGACTCCTTCCAGAAGATCCTCGGGCCGGTGATGTCGAGCATCCGATACATCTCCGACGGTTCTTCGCCCACGCTCAGGCCGCCGACGGCATAGCCGGGGAAGTCCAACTCGCGGAGCTGCCGCGCACAGGCGACGCGAAGGTCGGGCTCCAGCCCGCCTTGCACGATGGCGAACTGCGCCTGATCCGATCGCGTTGCTGCTTGTTGGCACCGCCGAGCCCAACGGATCGAGCGTTCCATCGCGTCGAGAATCACATCGCGGTGGTTCGGCAACCCAACGACATGATCCAACACCATTGCCACGTCGCTGCCGAGTTTTTCTTGGATGGCCACGGCGCGTTCGGGCGATAGCGTCATCTGATGGCCGTCGATGTGCGAGCGAAAAACAGCGTGTTCCTCCGTGACTTTCGAGCACTGGGCCAAACTGAACAGTTGGAAACCGCCGCTATCGGTCAATATCGGGCCATCCCAGCCCATGAATTTATGCAGTCCCCCCAAGGCCGCGACAACCTCTTCGCCGGGCCGCAATGTAAGGTGGTAGGTATTGCCCAGGATCATCCGCGAACCGGTGGCGCGAAGTTGTTCGATTTCCAACCCTTTGACGCTTGCCTGCGTGCCGACCGGCATAAACGCCGGCGTTTGCACATCGCCGTGCGGCGTCGAAAAAATTCCCCGCCGCGCGGAAGTATGGGCGTCGGTATGTTGAAGGCGAAAATCAAACATCAAAATCACGACCAAGGTTATTTACTAGAATGTCCTTGGCAACCAACGAAACGAAGCCCAGGCACCGACCTGAATGGTTGGCCGTTGGGAGACTGATAATTGGACAACAACATTGCCCAAACTCAATGTTGGGCATGTATGCAGGCGGAGGGGCAAAACCATCTGGTATCAGAAGATAAAGGCGCCGACTAGCGGGCATCCGTGCCCTGCAAATAGCCGTCTGTATTTCCAACCCCAACGATCGTGAAGTTTCAATAAAGTCTAGCGACCAGCGGGAGCGAACCGAAGCCAACCGAGCGGTAGCTCGTATTGGTCGGAGGCCCTGCCGCTATGTGAGACGCTGCCGACCTTTTGGCCGACAACGCACACCAATCCAGGCCCTATTGCGTCCTACATTGCCAATGAACCGTTCTGCGGCCAACTAGGCCGCCAAACTCGGCTGGAACAGCCGTGTTTGCGGTTGGATCTGGAACATTAGCAATGTCGGTATTAATAACTAAACCAGTGTGACGTTCTGGGCACACGGACCTTTCTGGCCCTGACCTTCCGTGAACGACACCCTTTGACCTTCACGCAGTTCTTCATACGAGACTCCCTGGAGGCTCGACGAGTGGAAGAACAGGTCTTTTGCCTTCCCCGTGTCGATGAAGCCAAAACCCTTGTCCGTCAACCTTTTGATAGTACCTTCAGCCATTTGTATGCTTCTCATAACAATTGTGGAAACGGATGCCGCCTAGCTTATGATTGCCATAGGCTGCCGTCCGTTGATTAGGTGTAGTGTACGCCATCTAGGTGTCATTGCACAAGTGGGAGGGGGCATTTCTGCCAGGATTGCCAGCCAGATCGCCTAGCCGGAATGGGGATGCCCTTCACTTTTCTGAGGTATTTCAGGGACGTCCCTCCCTCTATCTCACGTAATACCGTTGGAATCATCCACAATGATCTCTACGTTCGACCGCTATCTGCATTTTTCCCAAGAAAGCGAGAATCCCCTGCCCATTTAAACGTGGGGGGGAAGTGATTGACGGCTATAGGAAGACTGCTACACTCGGGAAATTGGAAATTTCAAGGGCCGTTCCGCCCTATCGATGGCCTCGATCTATGAAAGGAAAAACATCTGCATAGATAGGCTATTGCCAACTCTTTAAGGAAAGCATTCATGCGTTATGTCCTGAAACAGAAACTGTTTTGCTGGGGCGACGACTTTTGCATCAAGGACGACCAAGGGCAAGACGCGTTCTACGTTGACGGGAAAGCCTTCAGCTTCGGCGACAAGCTCTCATTCCAAGATATGGCAGGAAACGAGCTGGCTTTCATCAGCCAGAAACTTCTGGCGTGGGGACCAACCTACGAAATTTATCGAGGATCGGAACTCGCCGCTGTTGTCAAGAAAGCGCTCTTCACGTTCATTCACTGCAAATTCACCGTGGACGTGCCGGGTCCCGACGATTTGGAGGCGGAAGGCAACTTTCTTGATCACGAATACAGCTTCACTCGGGAGGGAAGAACGGTTGCCGCTGTTTCCAAGCAATGGTTCTCCATGACAGACACCTATGGCGTGGAGATTGCCGAGGGAGAGGACGATGTTATGATCCTCGCAAGCACCGTGGTCATCGATATGGTCTGTCACGGAGATCGCAAGGGTAGCACGAATTGAGCCGCACAGACCCACCGGAACAATTGTTATAACGGATTCTTCTCCTACGATATTCAGGGCAACTCGCCCGTAAAAATTGCGGAAACGAAATGCGGTTGTGATGTTTGTGACGTATATTACGATGTCTTGAGCGAAATAATCACCGCAAACTTCAGCCGAGATATCCTTCTCGTCCAATGTTTAAGAAGGGACACGATATGAATCCTGTTCGCCAATTATGGACAGCCGCGCTAGTCGTGGCAGTCATCAGCGCTCCCGTTTTTATTTATCAGGAATGTCGCATCGATGTGCCGAACAAGCACATCGCGGTTCTGACGCACAAGATCGGTGATGACCTACCCCCGGGCGTCGTCATTGCACCATCGCCCGATTTCAAGGGGGTGCAACCAGAGGTGCTGACGGAAGGTCGGTACTACTACAATCCCTATGCCTGGGATTGGCAAGTCGTGCCACAAGTGGAAATCCCCGAAGGCAAGTTGGGCGTCCGAATTCGCATGTACGGTCAAGACTTGTCTGCTGGGGAATTGATTGCCTGGAAAGAGAACGAAAAGGGAATCGTCTCCGAGGTATTGCGCCCGGGCCGCTATCCCATCAATGCTTGGGTCAAAGGAAGTGATAAGGTTAGGCAGAACTATGCCGAGGTCGTCGAGCTTCATGATCCCATCACCATTCCGGCCGGTTACAAAGGGCTTATTACGGATCTTACGGCCGCCATGCCGCGGCAAATGAACAAGCTGCTTTCGGCCAAGGGCGAACGGGGCGTGCAATCGGAAACGTTGGAGCCGGGCACCTACTATCTGAATCCCTATGTTCAAGAGGTTCGTTTGGTCGATTGTCGAAGCCAACGCTACAACCTCAAGGATATCGGCTTCCCCACCAAGGACGGCTTTTGGGTCAGCCTCGAAGCAATCATCGAATTCCGCGTCAAACCCGAACAGGCTGCCGACGCTTATATCCTCTACAACGAAGAACAGTCAGAGAAAGCGCTGCCCGAGGAAGTCATCAAGAAAGTAATCCTTCCAAACGCCCGCGCCTACACACGCCTCCGGGGGTCGAATCATTCAGGCAAGGAATTCATCGTCGGCGATACGCGCGCCAAATTTCAGGACAACTTCCAGAAGGTTATGAAATCGACCTGTGACGCGCAAGGGATTGAAGTAATCCAAGCACTCATCACGACGATCAAACCACCGGAGAAAATCGCAGACCCCGTGCGCAGGCGGCAAATCGCCCTGCAACAGGAAGCTCAGTACAAAAAGGAAATCGAACAACAGTTGGCCGAGCAGGAACTTGCCGTGCAAAAGGCCACGGTCGAACAAAAGAAGGCCCTGGTTGCGGCCTCGCAAGAGGTTGTGATTATTACGACGGAAGCCAAGAAAAAGCAGGAAGTGGCGCTGATCGACGCCAATAAGCGGCTGGCCGTCGCCGAACAAAAACTGTTGGCGGCCAAAGATCTCGCGGCGGCTGTCATGGCAAAAGGCAAAGCCGAAGCGGATGTCATCCAGTTTGCCAATCAGGCCGAGGCGGCAGGATGGCAAAAGTCCATTGCGGCGTTCGGCGGCAATGGCACCGAATTTGCCCGCTGGACATTGTATAAAAAGCTGGCCCCGGCATACCAAAGCATTATGGTCAATACCGACAACAGCACCCTCATGGATGTATTCAAGACGTTTGACGCCAAGCCTTCTCCGGCCGCCCCCAAAAACTAACAAGGATAAGGATAGCGCTCATGAAGAAAAATATCGTGTTATTGGCGGCGGCGGTAATGGCGATGGCCGCTGCTTATCTGGGTTACGAAGTTTTCGCTTGGACCGTTAATCGCGTCTATATTCCGGAAGGAAAAAGTTTGCTGCTTCGGTACAAGGGCCCCTTGATTTTTACCTGGGGCAACCAATACGCAACCCCCGGCCACTTTGCCCAGGACGGCGAAATTGGCGTGAAGGAAATGATGCCCGGCCCGGGCCGACATTTCTATTGTCCTATTTGGTGGGAGCGGACCTTAGTGAACGACGTTGTGGTGCAGCCCGGCGAACTGGCCATCATCACCAGCAAATTAGGCGACGACTTGCCAAGCGGCCAATTCCTCGTCGATGGCGATCTCGGCGAAGCCAAAAGCAAGGGTATTCTGCGACGGACCTTCGGACCTGGCCGCTACCGCATCAATCCCTACGGTTACGAAACCAATATCGTAAAAACCGAACAGGTGGACGTGGGCAACAAGCAGATCAAGTATTCAGGCTGGGTCCACATCTATCCCGGCTATGTCGGCGTCGTTACCTACTTGACCGATAATCCGACTCTTGGCCGCAAAGCAGGCATCCAAAACGATACCTTGCCCCCGGGCCTGTATCCCATCAATCCCCGTGAGATGCAAATCGACGTGGTGTCGATCGGCTATAACGCCGAGGAGCTTTCCACGGAGAAAAAAACAAACGAACGTGGGCAAATCGTACTTGACGAGAGCGGCGAGGAGCAGCCCATTGCCGATACGGGCATCAGCTTTCCATCCAGCGACGGCTTTAAAATCCACATGGATTTCAGCGCCGTTTGGGGCATATTGCCCAATCAAGCGCCGGACATCATTCGGCGATTCGGCAATCTCGAAGCCGTCGAACAGAAAGTCATTGTTCCGCAGTGCGAAAGCATTTGCCGAAATAATGGATCTAAGTTGGGAGCCGTCGAATTGTTGGTCGGCGATAGCCGTCAAAAATTTCAGAACGATGTGGACGAAGCATTTCATAGCGTCTTGAAAGAGAAAAACGTCAGTTTGCTTTACGGTCTGGTGCGTCATATCTATATTCCCAAGGAAGTGCGCGAACCGATTCAACGCGGGTATGTCGCGGATGAACTGGCGCTCACGCGCAACCAGGAAACGACCACGGCCAAGATGGAAGCCCGGCTGCGTGAAGCAGAGCAAACGGTGCTGTTGGAAACAGCCAAAATCGTCGAGGGAACAAAGAAGTTAGTTGCCCAGACAAAGGCGTCGGGACAAAAGGAAGCCGAAACCATTGCCGCGGAGACTGAAAAAAAGGTTGCCGCTATCGACAAAAAGTGTGCGGAAATCGATGCCCAGAAAACAGTGGCTTTGGGCGAAGCCGAGAATGCCGCCAAAAAAATGCAGCAGGAAGCCAAAGCCCAATTGTTTGAGCTTGCGGTCAAGGCCTTTGGTGATTCAACAGCCTACACCAAATGGCAATTTGCCCAAGGATTGCCCGAAAACATCGATCTCAAGATGATTTATTCCGGCCCCGGCACGCTATGGACCGACATGAAAGGTCTCATGCCGGTGTTCAATGTGAAGCCCGATAGCATGAAGCCCGAGAAGATTGAGAAATAACCATTGGCCGTTGAGGTCGGTGTGCCATGTTATAGCGACTACGCTTAAAGCACCTTGCGATACGGCATTGCCGTCACGCTTTCTCAAGAAAAGCAAGAAGCCCGCAAGCACATCGGCGGGCTTCTTGGGCGTGACTTCTCTCGGAGAGGCGCTACACCAACCTCAGCTACCTGGTGCCCTTCTATCTCGGGCCAGCGATCAAAACCTGGTGTATCGGCTCTGCTCTTATGCACGCCTTCTATCAGTATCATACCACCATTTCTAAAGATGGCCATGCCCCAGGTGGAGGGAGTGTTTTGGTTCCCTGCAAGGCAATGCTTAGGCGTGGGCAAGGCATATCAGATATGCCGTCATTCAGGCTTTTGCTCTATTGCTCGGCCGAAACGATGACAAGGGGCAAATTAGTTCGCCGGAAGACTTTCTCTCGAAGGGTCGATAAACAGGACTACCCTGCATTGGCTATTCAGTAGACTGT
>CAYWGR010000006.1:37332-47356 GCA_964458015.1 uncultured Planctomycetaceae bacterium | reverse complement strand
GGAAACAAAAGGTGTGGAGAGATCGAAATGGGCGTCAAAGAGGTCCGAAGAGCACTTGCGGTGCGACGCATCTTTGAAAGTGCCATCGCCTCGGTGGTGGGTGGACTGATTCTCTGGACGGTCACCAGCTCGATGTCACGTCCTGCGGCCTCGCCCGAACGAACGATTGTCACCATAACGCCCGCCGCCATGAAGTCCATGGCAGCGCCAATAACAACACCGTCATCCACGCAGGAAGGCCCCTCGCCTGCCGTAACGACCAAAACGGAAGCCTCGGCCGCGAGTTTGCCGCTCCTGGCTTCGATTCCAGGTCCGATGGCGCCCGTGACGCCTCCGAAAGCGAATCTGCTTCCGTATTTTTCTCCTGCAGGATCGATCCTGTTGCATGAGGATTTCTCGCATTATCGAGAAGGCGATGCAACCGACTGGGGACCGAACACCTTCGTGGCGCCGGGCACGGATCGCCGCCATTGGCTTGCGTCCAATGTTGATGGAATACATCCCGTCGGCCGCAATTTATGGCTCCCCAATAAGTTTTACATGGAATGTCGGTACGCAGCCAATATCTCCGAAGTCACGCGAGGCATTCTTGGTTGGTGGAAAGATCCCGTATCCACCAAAATCTTGTTCACAAACAATCGAGGCGTCAAATATCCGATCGAATGGGTGATCGGATGCGGGAACGACATAACACGTCTCAATCCCCTCGGATCATCATCGCTATACGCAAAAAAGTATTATCACGCCTTTAAGCTGCCTGATGGAACCGCCAAAGAGGTTGGCCTCAATCTGCCGACGGGAATGATTCGGATTGAACGGGACAATAATGTCGTGAAGGTGTTTATGGACGGGCAGGCCGCCCTTGTCGGAACGACGAGTCCATTGGGCCAACTCGTGGGATTCGAGATCGATGTGGTGAAGGCCAAGAACGGTACGCTGTTCTTCACCGACTTTAAAATCGCTCGCTAAATAATGCGGTTTCTAATTCAAAACTTTGAATTCGAATCCGTATATGTCTCCACCGAAGCGAAGACAACGACTCTGCTTTGGTGATCCAAACATGATGAATGCTGTTTCGATGTCCCATCGTCCTCCGCGGTGAAACCGGCGGGGCGTATATCGAAGAACGCATCATTCGGATCACGAAAACCGTATTTCGGTTGTTATACTTTCTGGCCGACCATGCGGGCGAATGGTGCACTCGGTAACAAGCATATTTCAACGGTCCAAAGACCCCGACTACCCTGCGACGGACGGCTCCTTGGATAGTCCTATTGTGGGACTTCGGAAAAAACTTGGAAATCAAGGACGATGGATCGAGGCCGTTCGCGGCGTTGGATAGTGGTTCACCGTCGGCGGCAACGGACACTCCATGGGCATGTTAGTTGCTTATCTTCGGTTCCGTGTTCTCCGCAATTGCACGATCTGGCAATCGGCCCTGAACCTTTCAGTGGAAATGTGTCTCATAAGATTACATAGAGTGATTTGTCCATGACTCGAGGAAATCATGCAAAGCTCAAAAGCGATGTCGGTTCGTTGTTGTTTCATGATGTCGGAGCAGATTTTTCACGGAATACAGCGCATCGAGCAACGAAGCGGAGCCAAGACAAATGATCACTCAAAACAACATGGATACAGAGATATTTACCATCGTTCCGGATGCTTTTAATGCTAATAATCAGGAAGAGCGGATTCGGACGGCGTTAGGACTCGCTTGGGGGCCGTTGCCCGAGGTCGAGACGAACTGGTTGCATCGTTATTACGACTATTTGGTTGATAATCTCACCTTTCCATTTGAAGCGGAATATGCCGAAGATATTTCCGGCTATCGCCAAGTGGTTTCACCCATTCGGGTGCTAACCCTGCTTCATCCCGACGATTACGGCCATCACGAAGAACTTGGCTTGCTATGCCGTGCAAAACGCGGCAAGCAGACAATGGAACTGCCTTTGGCCGACGTCGAACTTGCCGACAATTCCATGAATAGCCGCCTGATCGACGACTATTGGTACTGGTTTTGGAACTGGCGATTCGATCCGAAGATATAGTTTCTTGCTGCTCAGGTAAGTAATGCCGGATTGTGTTAGACCACAAACTCCTGTTTAGAGATCGTCCGCCTTTCGCGACTATATGGGATAATGGTTTACGAAAAACAAAACGACGGTTTTTGGGAGGCATACCACCCTCACCCCCGGCCCCTCTCCCGTAAACGGGCGAGGGGAGATGCGAAAGGCGGACGATCTCTTTACCAGCCTTTCGTTGGTCGGCCTGCCGACATTGCTTATCTGAGCCCCAATAGGTCATCGTTATGCTCGGTGCCGACCGACATCACCGCTGTTGAAACGCTCAAACAGCTCGATGTTTTAGCGAACTCGATGTCGAGATTTCACATTTGCCCCGCTTGCAGGGCCGATCTCGCGGTAGTGGACCGCCCAGCGGCAATGGATTAAAATGCCGCTATTCACAAACCCGCGATATTTCACCTGCCCTGGAGTATTTTCATGTCTCGATGCACCCTGGCGTCAGTTGGCATTCTTGGGGGGCTCTTACTGTCGGTCGCCTCGGTCTCGGTCGGCGACGATTGGACGACGTTGTCCGGCGATCTGAAGTCTTTTCGACCGCCGACTGGCGATTGGTTCGAGGCCGGCGGCGTCCGCGTGGATCCCAAAAATTCGAGACACCTGATCGGTGAATCCGGTCGCGGAATTTTAATCAACGGTAAAACAGGCGTAACCGAAAACCTTATCACCAATAAGCAATGGGGCGATATCGAAGTGGCGTTGGAATTTTTCATTCCAGCCGGATCCAATTCCGGCGTCAAGCTGCATGGCCTTTACGAAATTCAAATCTGTGATTCTTGGCAGGCAACTGGGTTGACGGGGAATGAATGCGGAGGCATCTACCCCCGCGCGGAACTCGAACTGAATCCGCCCAAGTATTACCACATCGACAAGGGCATTGCCCCGCATGTGAATGCCGCCAAAGCGCCGGGCCAATGGCAAACATTGGAAATCGTTTTTCGCGCGCCGCGTTTCGACAAGAACGGACGCAAGACCGAAAACGCCCGATTCATGAAAGTCGCGATCAACGGCAAGCTCGTGCATGAGAACGTCGAGGTCGCTCATCCAACGGGCCATTATTGGCACCAGGCGGAACATGCCGCAGGTCCGCTTTTTTTCCAAGGCGACCACGGCCCAGTGGCTTACCGCAACATTCGCGTCCGCGCGCCGGCTCAATGACCGCGGCGCTTCTTGCGGAAAAAAGGAATGTCTAACGGGCTGCGTTCCGGACCGTCGGAAAATGCCGCACAATGCATTTATTAGGCCTCTGAGCTTGTAGGGATTGTTGGGAATTTCCACCCACGCCCCCCCCCAATGACAGGTGCTATTTTCTTTGCTACAATGAAATAGCGCCATGAATACCAGTTATCAACTACTCGCCGCGAAGTACCTGCGCCGGCAGGCAAAGCAACTGGCCGAACAACTCGACGGCCTGCGTGCCGCGGAAGATATCGAGTTCGTTCACCGAGCGCGCGTTGCCACGCGGCGGCTTCGAGCTGGGTTGAAAATGTTCGACGACTGCTTTCCCGCTCGGCTGTTGCGACAATGGCGGAAAGCCATCCGCCGCACGACCTCGAAATTGGGCAGTGCGCGGGATTGCGACGTTCAAATTGATTTTCTCTGCGGTCTTCTATCGGCCTTGAACACGCCCGCCTGTTTTCCTGGGATTGCCGGCATTCTGATTCGACTGGAACGGCGGCGCGAACGACTGCAGCGTAAAGTCGTCAAAGCCGTGGATCGTCTGGAGCAGGATGGAACGCTGCGTCAGATGCGGCGACATAGTCGGCGTATCTTACGCGGCTCGCCCGCCGAGGCAATAACCATTTCCTCGCCGGAGGTGCTCGCCCAAACCGAACAACATATCCGCCGGCAGCTCGATCGGCTGTTGCAGTATCAAGACAGCCTGTCGGATCCTGAAGACCGGCAGCGGCATCATGCCATGCGGATCGCCGCCAAACGACTGCGTTATACCTTGGAAATTTCCAAGCCGCTCTATCCCAGCCGGCTCGATGTTTTTGTGGAAGCCGTTAAAAATATCCAATCGTTGCTGGGCGACGTTCACGATTGCGACGTATGGATCGAGCACCTCGACGACTTTACCGCGCGGCAGCGCAAAAGGGCGATACGGCTGTTCGGTCACGCCGGGCGTCTCGCGCGGTTGAGACCGGGGATTGAGTATCTATGTGAAGACCGTCGTCGATGGCGCCAAACCGTATTCGGCGAGTTGGTCGATTTTTGGGCCGACCTCGAGAAACGGCGTTTTTGGGACGATCTGATTGCCGCGGTTTCCATCCCCGGTAAAAACGTCCTCCATAACGCAACTGCCGAGCCAGACGCCCCGAAATCACCCCCAACCGAAGCCGTTGCCGATGCATTGCCATCGCCCCCGGGCAACGAGCAGCCGTCCTCCAATAAATCGCTCTTGACCGCCGGCTCTTGATGGAAACAATAGATCGCATGGAGCATACCCCCCCTGAAATTCCGGACGACGTTACCGCCAAAGTCGTGGCGGCCATTGATGTTGGCGCCAACGCCTTGCGGATGGTCATTGCCGAGGTCTTTTCCGACGGGCGCATCGAAGTGCTCGAACAAGTCCAGCGGGCCGTGCGGCTGGGGCAAGACACCTTCTGCCGCGGACGCCTGGGCGGTGAAAGCATGCGTGCCGCCGTCCAAGTGCTGCGCGATTATCGCCAACTGCTGGACTTATACAAAGTCGAGAAGATTCGGCCCGTGGCCCCCACGGCCGGGCGCGAAGCCGCCCACGGCGAAACCTTCCTCGCCCGCGTCTTCATGGCCACTCGGCTTAATGTCTAAGTGATCGCCACCTCTGAGGAAAGCCGGCTCCCGGTTTCGGCCGTGCGCCAAGCAGTGGGCAACGCCCTGGGCGTCAATGAACGCCAAACCCTGATCGCCGACGTGGGCGGGGGCAGCACTCTTCTGACGTTATTGGAAAACGGCGAAATCGCCACCTCCCAGAGTCTTCGGCTTGGCTCGATCCGCCTCCAAGAGGTGTTCGCCACGAACGAGGAATCGCCCCGGCGTTCGGCCGATCTGCTGCGCCAGCATATTTCCAACGCCTTGGCCACGTTGCAAAGCCTGCCCTTGGAAGAAATCGATTCGTTCGTGGCCGTGGGAGGCGACGCTCGTTTTGCCGCGCGCGAAATCGGCAAGCCCACCGATTCGGCGGACCTGACGGTCATTGAACCGGCCGCATTCGACAAGCTGGTGGACCGTTGCGAACGTTTTACCGCCGAGGAATTATCCAAACGTTTCGGCCTCCCGTTTGCCGAGGCGGAGACCCTGAATCCGGCTTTGTTGGTTTATCAAAATCTTTTGCATCGGACCAAAGCCCCGCAGATGATCGTGTCGCACGTTTCGATGCGTGACGGGCTTTTGCTCGAATTGGCGCGCGAAGTGACCGGCCAGGAGGATATATCGCTGGCGGCCGGAGTGATTCATTCCGCCACGGCAATTGCGGAAAAGTATCACGTCGATTTGGACCATGCCGGCAATGTGGCCGAAGTGGCGGTACGATTGTTCGACCTGTACCAGCCCGACCACGGATTGAATTCCCGCTATCGCCTGCTGCTGCGCGTGGCGGCGATTCTGCATGAGATCGGCGGATACGTCAGCAGCCGCGCCCACCACAAACACAGCGAGTACCTGATTGCCAATTCCGAGATATTCGGGCTCAATCGCGGCGAGATCATTCTGGTTTCGCAGATCGCCCGGTATCATCGCCGCAGCGTGCCTCGCACGTCGCATCCGGCCTATATGGCCCTTCAGCGGGAATCGCGCGTGATGGTCAACAAGCTGGCGGCGTTGCTGCGCGTGGCCGACGCCATGATCCGCGGCCATCGCCGCCGCCCGTCCGACATCCAATTTCAGCGCCACGGCGACGAATTGATCGTTCTCTTGCCCAAAGGCCGCGATCTGCTGCTGGAAGAACGCGCCATGCAAAGCAAGGGCGATCTCTTTGAAGATATCTACGGCGTCAAAATTCGTTTGGAAGAGATGTAAAGTGAAGAAAAAAAACCTCAAATCTCCCGAACTGTTCATCAATCGCGAGTTGAGCTGGCTTGAGTTCAACAACCGTGTGCTTCAAGAGGGGCTTACCGAATCGCTGCCGCTTCTGGAACGTTTGAAGTTTTTGGCCATCGTCGGCTCGAACTTGGACGAATTTTTTCTGGTGCGCGTGGCGTGGCTCATGCGGCGCCGGGCGGCCAAAATCCGCCGCCGCGATGCCTCGGGGCTGACGCCCGCCGAACAATTGACCGCCATTGGTCGTCGCGTTCACCAAATGATCGAAGAGCAAGCGGCCGGCGTTCGAGATGTATTGTCGAAACTGTCGGAACACGGCTTGCATGTTTGGGAACCGTCGGAATGGACCGGTGAGCAGCGGCAGTATCTCCAATCCTATTTTATGCGCGAAATCGAGCCCATTCTGACGCCGTTGGCCATTGAAGAACTAACGCCGCGCCCGTTGTTGCCGAATCTGCAACTGCATGTGGCGGCAGTCCTGAAAATCGCCGGTGAAAGCGGTCAGCCGGCCGAACGGCTTTTGGTGGTGCCCGTCCCCGCCCAATTGCCGCGGCTCGTTTCGATTCCATCGGATAAAGACGTGCATTTCGCGAGGGTATCGGACGTCATCGCCGCAAATCTGTCGTCCCTGTCTCCTGACGGCGAAGTCATCAGCACGGCCGCCTTCCGCATTACGCGCGACGCCGATGTCGTGCTTCAGGACGACGAGGAAATCGACGACCTACTGCATGCGATGGAAGAGGCCGTGTTGGCCCGGCGACGCCGCATTCCCGTCCGCCTGACCATTTCCGCTCCTTGCGATCCTCGGTTGAAACAGGCATTGGCCGAATGGCTGAATTTGGGCACTGCCGAAGTCTATGAAGTGGACGGTCCCCAGGAATCCGCGACTTTGATGGAGTTGGTCAACCAGCGTGGTTTCGACAACTTGAAAATCGACGATTGGCCGGCACAGCCTCCTCGCGATCTGCTTGACAGCGATAATCTATGGGAAACGATCCAGAGCCATGACGTGCTTCTGTTCCATCCCTACGAAAGCTTCGATCCTGTCGTGCAACTGATCGAGCAGGCTTCCGAAGATCCACAGGTTTTGGCCATCAAACAAACGCTCTATCGGACGAGCGGCGATTCTCCGATCGTTCGGGCATTGGCCCGGGCTGCCCAAAACGGCAAGGAGGTGACCGCGCTGGTGGAACTTAAGGCTCGCTTCGACGAGTGGCGCAATGTGAACTGGGCACGCCGCTTGGAAGACGCCGGCGTCCATGTCATCTACGGCGTCGCCGGTCTGAAAACGCACGCGAAGGCGCTTCTTATCGTCCGCCGCCAGGGGCAACGCATCCAACGCTTCGTGCATCTGGCCACGGGCAATTACAACGACCGCACCGCACGTATGTATTCCGACATCGGGCTAATGACCTGCGATCGGGAAATCGTGCTGGATGTCGCTTCGTTTTTTAATCTCTTGACCGGCTGCTCCGAGGCTATAGGTTGGGCGAAATTGGCGGTTGCTCCCGTCGGTCTGCGGCAAAAATTCATCGATCTGATCGACCGTGAAATCCAAGCCTCGACGCCCGACCGGCCCGGCTTGATCATGGCCAAAGTCAATTCGCTGCAAGATCCGGAAATTTGCCGCGCGCTCTATCGTGCCGGCCAAGCCGGCGTGAAGGTTCTATTGAATGTCCGCGGCATCTGCTGTCTGCGTCCCGGTTTGCGCAACGTTTCCGAAAATATCGAAGTCCGCTCGATCATCGACCGTTTTTTGGAACACGCCCGGGTGTTTTACTTCCGCAACGGCGGCCACGAAGAAGTGTATCTCAGCAGCGCCGATTGGATGCAGCGCAATCTAAGCAAGCGACTTGAATTGCTCTTTCCTATCATTGACCCCAAGCACCGGCGGCGGCTCATCGCGGCCTTGGAAACTTATTTCAACGACGATACGAAGGCTTGGCGTTTGACAAGCGACGGAACCTACGAAAAAATCTCGCGTCAGGGGCACGGCGTTCGCGCCCAGCAGACCTTCTACCAAGAGGCCGTCGATGCCGTTCGCAACGCCGCGCACGCCGCCCCTCAATTTCGTCCGCTTACCCGGCCGAAAACCTGAATCCCAATGGATTCGAAGGCATCTACAGAATACAAATCCGCCGGAATGGCAAAAATAATCCGCCATTCTGGAACTTTGCCAAAGCCATGCCTATTCCCAACCCAAGGAATGGGATTTACGGTCTTCCTGCCCGGTTAAAATGCGGCACTCGTCAGGCTTGTTAGGCAATGCTATACTTGGCCAGCAGCGTGTCGCCCCTGGGGGCCGTCTGCCGCCACCCGCCTTTCAGAGGGGTCTTTGCACCAGATTATGAAAAACATCTTTTTTGCAATCCTATTTCTAGTGATCGGCGTTGCTGCCGGATGGTATGCCCATACCATTGCGCCCAATCTGATGGAACGATTCTCGACGGAAACGAAGTCGGACGGCAAAAGCACTGCCGATCAATCATCGTCCGTGGTCGGCATGGGGCGAATCGAACCTGCCGCCGGGATCTTGGATGTCGGCGCGATGATGGGCGATCGGCTTGGTCGTCTGTTGGTCGAAGAAGGGGCCCAGGTGAAAAAAGGCTCGTTGTTGGCCGAACTCGATAGTCGGGTTTTGCGCCAACTTGAATTGGATGCCGCACGTTTGAACGTCAAAAAAGCGGAAGCCGCCGGCCTTACGACGGATGCTCATCGGCAGAAAATCAAGCTCTTAACCGTCGGTCTTGCTTTGGCTCGAAAAGACCAGCAGCGAATCAATAGCTTGTCGAAAGATTTAATCAGCGATCAAGAGCGAGAGCGCCAGGCGCTGTTGGTCCAACAAGCCGAGACCGAACTGGAGTCGGCCCAAGCTGCTCTGCAACAATTGCTTCGGGCGAATGAACTAAGCCTAGAGGCCGCCCAATTGGAGTTGAAACTGGCGGAAACAAAATATCAGAAGACGTTGGTCACGGCCCCTTGCGACGGAACGATCCTGAAGATTCATGCCCGGCCGGGCGAAACCATTGGCGCCAAACCGATCTTGCAAATGGCCGATCTGCGGCAGATGGTCGTCATTGCCGAGGTCTACGAAAACGAGATATGCAACATCCGCCGGGGGCAGAAAGCTTTCGTAACCAGCAAGGCGTTTTCGCCGCCCTATGCCGACAAAGCTTTGCAGGGCACGGTCGCCCGCGTCGGCCAGATGATCAGCACGCCGGTCTTGAAGAGCGTCGATCCGTTCGCGCCGGCCGATCGCCACGTGGTGGAAGTTCGCGTACAACTGAACGAGGAAGCCGCCAAGCTGGTTGACCGTCTCAGCAATCTTCAGGTCGATGTGCGGTTCGAAAAGAAGGATTAACCAATCCCAATTTCCATGCGAATCCCCCTTGCCTGGCTGAATCTGGTCCATAGCAAGACACGGACCGCCTTGGCCGTGGCGGGGGTGGCTTTTGCCGTCGTCTTGATCTTCATGCAGTTGGGCTTTTTGGGATCGGCCGAACAAAGCGCATCGCTGGTCTTCGATGCCTTGGATTTCGATATTCTCGTCCGGTCGCGTCATTATTTGCATTTGGTGTCCTCGCGAACTTTTCCCCTCAACCGGCTCGATCAGGTCGAGGCCACGCCCGGTGTAAGTCGCACGACCGCGATCTATCTGACTTCCGACTTCTGGCGCAATCCGCAGAACGGCAGCCGGCGCGCGATGCTGGTGATCGGCATCAATCCGAATGATGCAATTTTTCGCGTCGAGGATATTCAACACAAGCTGGCCCTGCTGACTACTCCCGAGTCCGTGCTGATCGACTGCAAATCGCGTCGCGAATTCGGTCCCTCCGACGGTCAACGGTTTGGTGAAGCCGACATCGGCGTCGAGACCGAACTTGCTCAGCGTTCCGTGCAAATCGCCGGCTGTTTCAAGCTCG
>CAYWGR010000006.1:4074-37322 GCA_964458015.1 uncultured Planctomycetaceae bacterium | reverse complement strand
TTTGTCGCCGATGGCGCCGCGATCATCGACCTGCAAGGTTTCCAACGGATGCGTCCGCAGCAGGCGCCGAACGAAGTGAGCCTGGGACTCGTGAAGCTTCAATCCAATGCGGATGCAGACGCAGTCGCGGCCGCACTGCGCAATCGATTGCCCGGTGATGTGGAAGTATTAACCCGGGCCGATGTGTTAAGCGGCGAAATTCGTCACTGGGTTTGGGAAACTTCGATCGGCTTGATTTTCCAGTTGGGGGTCGTCGTCGCGATGGTCGTGGGCACGGCCATTGTCTACCAAGTGCTGTCGAGCGACGTGGCCAACCATCTGCCCGAGTACGCCACGCTGAAAGCCATCGGCTACAGCGGCCGCTATTTGGCCTCGGTGGTTTTGCAGCAGGCGTTGGCGTTGGCCGTGATGGGATTCCTGCCCGGGCTCGCCGTTTCCGCGGCGCTCTATGCATTGACGCGAACAGCCGCGCGGATTCCGATGGATCTTACATGGACTCGCGTGTTTTTCGTTTTAGGTCTTTCGATCTTCATGTGTACGATTTCCGGCCTGGGCGCCCTGCGGAAAGTCCGCTCGGCCGACCCCGCCGATTTGTTTTAAGATGATATTCCCGCACCGCATACCGCTGGCTTGGCGCAATCTGACGCACGACCGCCGTCGTCTCGCGGTGGCGGTCTCGGGCATCGGTTTCGCCGTGGTGTTGATGTTCATGCAAACGGGCTTCAAAAACGCCCTGTTCGACAGCACGGTGCAAATCCTTCAGGAACTCGACGCCGATCTAGTCATTGTGGCCAAGGCCCGCTATGCCTTGCCGGCCAACCAATCCTTCTCGATCAAACGGCTCTACCAAGCCCGTGCGTATGAAGGCATTCGAGCGGCATACCCTCTGTATATCGAACGTCCCCGGGCCGTTTGGAAACAACCCGACGATTGCAATGCCAACACTCGCTCGCGGGCGTATCCCATCCGTGTGCTGGCCTATGATCCGGCCGATCCCGTCATGTTGATTCCCGCCGTCAAACAAGCCGCCGACAAGTTGAAACAACCAGGCGCTGTCCTGATCGACGAGAAGAATAAATCGGTCTATGGTCCGTCCGGTTCCCGCACACCTTGGTCGCAGTGGCAGGATGTTACGTTGGCAGGTCGTACGATCCATATCGTGGGCAGTTTTTGCCTTGGCACTGATTTCGCCAACGACGGCAATTTGTTCATGAGCACTGCGAATTTCGCAAAGTATTTCCCAAACCGCGTCCTCGGCGGCGATCCGCTCGAAGCCGTTGATTTGGGCGTCGTGCAGTTGGATGCCGGTGTGAATCCGCAAGCGGTAAAACAACGCCTTGCCATGAACCTTCCCGCGGATGTGACCGTTCTGACCAAGGCGGAAATGATCGAACGCGAGCGGAATTTCTGGAGCAACAGCACTCCGGTCGGCTACATTTTCCTGCTGGGCACGGTCATCGGCTTCCTGGTAGGCATGATTATCTGCTACCAAATCATCAACGCGGATATCGCCGACCACATGCCGGAATTCGCCACCCTGAAAGCAATGGGCTATCGCAACAGCTATTTTGTCAGCTTCGTGCTGCTAGAGTCGGTCTATCTGTCGGTCTTAAGTTTCATTCCTGGCGTATTGGCGAGCTATGCGCTTTACGCCGTCTTGGCACATTCGACGGGCCTGCTGATGGTTCTCAACTTCTCGCGCGCCGCCACCGTGTTCCTGCTCGCGCTCGCGATGTGTATTGCCTCCGGCTGCTTGGCCATGCGTAAAGTTCTTGCGGCCGATCCGGCAGAGCTGTTCTAGCCACCCCCCATGGTAGCTATTATCAATTGACGAATGCGATTATTTGATTTAGACTAGTCTTAGACTAGTCTAAACGGAGGTTTCTCATGCATACCGTCGGTGCTTACGAAGCCAAAACGCATCTGCCTGCTCTTTTGGACCGCGTCGCCCAGGGCGAGGAGATTACGATCACTCGTCATGGCGTGCCCGTGGCCATGCTGGTGCCGGCCGAAACATTGCCCCACAAAGACATACATGCAGCATTTGAAGCCATGAAAGAACTAAGAAAAGGCATGAAACTTGACGGCCTTTCTGTTCGCGAACTGATCGAGGAAGGTCGTCGATGAACAGTTTTGTTCTGGATTGTTCTGTTACGATGGCTTGGTGTTTTCGCGATAAGGCCTGTCCGCGAACCGATGCTATTATGGAAAGCCTTGCCTTTTATAAAGCAATTGCACCAATTCACTGGTCCCTGGAAGTAGCCAATGTATTGGCAACCTGCGAACGTCGAGGCCGAGCAACGAACGAACAAATCACCCAGTTCCTAGACGTTTTGAAATCCTTTCCGATTCACATTGATCATTCCACGGCGAAAATCACCCTGGACGATATCTTGCCTCTGGCACGCCGTCATCGACAAACGGCTTATGATGCCGCTTATCTGGAGTTGGCTCTCCGCACCGGTCATCCACTGGCAAGTCTCGATGACTCGTTGAACAAGGCCGCGACTGCGTTGGGCGTTGAGTTGTTTAACGGCTGAAACGTCCGACGCTCGATTTTCGCTCCAAGCCGCTGCAATTTGCGGTCGAGCAGCTCATAGCCGCGATCGAGATGGCGAATGCGGTTGACGATCGTGCGGCCTTCAGCGGCCAAGCCTGCGAGAACCAAGGCCGCACTCGCTCGTAGGTCGCCGGCCGTGACGGTTGCCCCCTGAAGCGACGACACGCCCTTGACGAAAGCTGTGTTACCATCACACAGTATGCTCGCTCCCAAGCGATTCAATTCGGCCACATGCAGAAAACGGTTGCCGAATACGCAATCTTGCACCCGAGTCGTCCCCTCGGCAATGGCCATAATCGCCGTCCATTGTGCCTGCAAATCGGTGGGAACGCCCGGATAGGGCCGAGCGACAATATCAACCGCGCACAGCCGTTTAGGCGTCTGAATCGATATGCAATTATTTTGCACGCCGATTTCTGCGCCCGCCGCACGGAGCAACTGCAACACTGTCTCTAAATGATCGGGCACGATATCCTTTACCACGGCCGATCCGCCCGTAATGGCAACGGCCAACAGCAACGTGGCCGCTTCGATGCGGTCGGGAATGAGCCGATGCTGAGCGCCCCCGAGTTGATCGAGGCCTTCGATGCGAAGAGTCGGAGTGCCGAGTCCCTCGATCTTTGCCCCCAAAGCGATCAGGAAACGGCCAAGATCAACGATCTCGGGCTCAAGAGCCGCACCACGCAGGATCGTCACGCCTCGGGCCATCACCGCGGCGCTCATCACGTTGGCGGTGCCTGTTGCGGTTGAACCATTCGGCCCGCAAAGATCAATGTCGGCGCCGATCAAGCGCCGAGCGGAAGCCACAACACAGCCATGTTGCAACTGCAATTCAGCCCCCAGGGCTGCAAGCCCCTTCAGATGCAGATCAACCGGCCGATTCCCAATGGCACATCCGCCGGGCAAAGGCACGATGGCTTTTCGCCGCCGAGCCAAAAGCGGCCCTAACGTGCAAAAACTCGCTCGCATCCGCTGGGCCGAACGTTCGGGAACGCGAACAGGCCGTGGATCAACCGTTTCCAAAAACATGCGGCCGTCGGTTTGCTCAACGCGCATCCCCAATTCGCGCAGCACGCGGGCTTGGGTTCGCACATCGGTCAAACGGGGCACATTCTCAAGCCGCACTGGTTCTGAAGCAAGCAGCGCGCCGGCCATGATCGGCAGCGCGGCGTTTTTCGCACCGCTGCATCGCACCTCGCCCTGAAGCGATACCCCGCCAATAATCTCGAAATAAGACATGAAGAATAACTGCACGTGTTGTTTTCGGCCATCTTATCTCTTTTTGTAGCAGGAAGCAATTCTAGGCAACACAGCCTACTTCTCAATTTGCCCAGGTTGAACTAGAGTAAGAGCAACTTTTCGGGAACAGTTTATTCTTGGGAAACTTTTTTCATGATCCGTGCGTCTAACAAGACGGACTCTCGTTGACCTTAGCAATCCATCCAGAAAAAACGGTCGTTTTTCGCCAAAACCATTTGAAATGGGAGATTTTGCCATGACCCGCAGCGCCCGATTGTTTGTTGTCAGCCTTTTTCTCGTGGGGGGGATGGTCCAACATGCTTGGTCTGCCGAGCCGGCCGTCGCTAAAAAGCCGGAACCGCCAACCGTGGCAGGACAGGTGCAGGAAGTCACTTTTTACCACGGCCAAGCGATGGTTACTCGCGTCATTCCGCTGGAAGGCGCCAAAGGCGGCATCGAGTTAGTCGTCAGTCCTTTGCCCGAGCAGATTTTGCCCCAAAGCCTGTTTGCCGAAGGCAACGAAGGCATCGAAATCCGCGCCGTGCGGTTCCGTTGCCGAGCCGTCGGCGAAGAACCTCGCGAAGAAGTTCGCAAACTGGACGAAGCCATCGAAAAGCTGAGTGAACAGTTGCAGGCGTTAGAGCGGCAGCGTCAGGTAATTGGCCGACAAAACAGTTACCTCGACGGGATGGACAATTTCGTGCTGCCCACGATGAAATCCGACTTGTCGCGCGGCGTCTTGAATGCAACCGCGTTGGAAAAACTGACCCAGCTTTCGTTTACGCGCCGCGAGGATTTGGCCAAAAAAATCGGCGAGTTGGAAAAAGCAGTGAAAGATACCAACAAGCAAATGGCGCTGCGTCAGCGCGAGCGAGCCGAACTGACTGCCGGCGCGAGGAAAGCCGTGCGCGAGGCATTGGTGTTTGTCGATAAGCCCACCGACGAAAAAGCATCCTTCCGATTGAGCTATCTAGTTGGCGCGTGCTCCTGGTCGCCCAGCTACACGATTCGAGCGGGCAAGGATCGCAAAAAAATCGCCGTGGAGTGCAACGCCGTGATTACCCAAATGACCGGCGAGGATTGGACGGGCGTCAAACTCACTCTTTCGACAGCTTCGCCCGCCCTGAGCGCGGCCGGCCCCGGTTTGGCGCCATTGCCCATCGCTTTGACCCGGACGAATGCTTCCGACAGCAATAAATGGGACGTTGCCGAATTGAACGAACGCGCTCGCAACATCCAAGGCCAAAAAGCCGAAGCCGCGAAACAAAACCGCAACGTCTTCAGCTTCGAGGAATCGTTGGGCTCGGGCTGGCAACTGAACGCCGCGGCCGGTGATTTTCAAACGCTTGAATTGGCCGTCGGCAAAGACATGCTCGCATCGGTCGTCAGCACGGCCGATGCCGAAGGACCGAGCCTTTGCTACCAGATCGCCCATCCGGTCAGTCTGGCAAGTCGCCAGGATCAGCAGATGGTCCGGATCATGCGAACCGATTTCGCCGGCACATTCTATCATGTCGCCACGCCTGTGCTGAGCAGTTTCGTCTATCGCGAGGCCGAACTGAAGAACACCGGCGATGATGATCTGCTGGCCGGCCCCATCACGGCCTATTTGGACGGGCGTTTTGTCGGACGAGGCGAAATTCCCACGGTCGCCCGGGGTCAGACGTTCGTCGTCGGGTTCGGAGCTGATCCGCAGTTGCGTGCCCGGCGCGAGTTGGTCGACCGCACCGAAGTGGTGCAAGGCGGCAACCGCGAGTTAAGCTTCAAGTATCGGCTGGTGATCGAGAACTTCAAGCAGGAAGCAGCCACCGTGCGTCTGTTCGACCGTGCGCCCTACAGCGACCGGCCGACGGAAGTTCGCATCAAGCTGGGCGAGATGAAAGATCCGCTTTCGACCGATCCGTTGTATGTGCGGACCGAGAAACCGAAAAACATACTGCGATGGGATTTAACGGTTCCCGCTTCGGCCACCGCCGACAAAGCCCGGCTTGTAGAATACGGTTTTACCATCGAGTTCGACCGGAACCTGACCGTGGGATTGCCGCAGTTGTCGGCGGCGGGAGAACCTGCGGCCGCCGAGCTTGAAGTGTCTGCCGATGAAAAACTACCACCCGCATTCAACGGAGCCCTACAGCCCAATGCTGCCCGGCCCGCCAAGCGTGGAAGCCAATCAATGGCGCCCAACCCCAGTTTCCAACAGTTCCAGCAGATGCAGCGGCATAAGCTGGCACATTAAGGGCCTATCCCAAAACACGAAAAACAAGTCCCCTCTCCTTTCGGGAGAGGGGGCAGTATTGGGATACGCTTTATTCGTTTTCCAAGGCGGCTTCGATATCGGCCGAACCGATATCGCCTACTAGCTCTACGTGCCCCATGCGGCTCGGCAGCACGAAATGAAGCTTTCCGTGCTGCACTTTTTTATCATTCATCATCACGTTGAGAATATCGCCGCGATCGAGCGCCGGCACTTCGAGCGGCAGGCCGAAGGTTTGCAGGAGCTTGGACAAACGACTGGTTAATGACGCATCAATACGGCCAAGACGCTCGGCCAAGCGGGCTGAGCAGATCATGCCAATCGCAACGGCCTCGCCATGTAACAGTGCGGAGATCGGGGATTCGGCGTGGTTCGTGAAAGATTTCGCTGCCTGCGAATCCGCACTCTCCGCTTCTTCGGAACGCCAGGAAAGCATCTCGAAAGCGTGCCCAAACGTGTGACCGAAGTTCAACACGGCCCGGAGTCCGGTTTCTTCGCGTTCGTCCCGCTCGACGATCTCGGCTTTCAGTTGGCAGCAGCGGGCGATCGTATATCGAAGCACATCGGGTTTGTTCTCCAAAATTGCGGCGGCGTTCGCTTCAAGATAATCGAAAAAATCCGCATCGAGAATCACGCCGTATTTAATCACTTCGGCCATGCCGTTGCGGAACTCGCGGTCCGGCAGCGTGGCCAGGGCGTCGGTGTCGATCATCACGCCCAACGGTTGAAGAAACGCGCCGACCATGTTTTTAGCGCTGGGCAAATCGATGCCGACCTTGCCGCCAACAGAGCTATCCACTTGGGCCAAAAGCGACGTAGGCACCTGAAGGAAACGTAGCCCGCGAGCATAGGTGGCTGCGATGAAACCAGCCAGATCGCCAACCACGCCGCCGCCAACGGCCGCGACAACGGTTTTGCGGTCGGCTCCGAGATCGAGCAGCCCTTGCCACAAGGCGGCAGCCACGTCGAGCGACTTGCTTTCTTCGCCGGGCTCGACCGCGATCACGTCGGTCTCGATATCCTGTTCGCCCAAGCTTTCGGCCACGCGCATCGCGTGCGGCTTTTGCACGTTGTCGTCGGTAATCAAAACAACGTGCGTGGCCTTGGCTCTCTCGGCCAGAAACCGGCCTGTCTCGTCCAGGTTGCCGGCGCCGATCTGAATATCATAGCTTCGTTCGGAAAGATGTACGCGGACGGTTTGGGAATTAGCGGTCATAGGTGTGTAGATGCTGCAAAGAATGAGCACGAACTATACGGACGGAAGCAGACAGCGAAAACCAGCCTGCGCAAAGTGACGATCGGATGTGAGTGCATCCACGATGCCGCCGTCTTGCATCACAATGATACTAGCACAATCAACGAATCCCCAGGATTTGTCTTCTACTTGGTTGTACAATGCAAGCGATCGCTCGAATAATGGATTATCGACCCAAACGAGGCTACAGTTTGGCGATATCAGAATTCTTTGTACTGCCTTGAAAAATTGAGATCGCACATTGGTCCTAGCCAATCCGTTGCCGGTTTCCGCAAGAACCCAATCTGTCGTTACCAAGGGGCGTCGTTGTGTTCCAAGCTCGAGAAGGCGGGCGCAAGCTTGTGCGTGATAAGCGTCATCGGCGTTGAGAACGGCAATCCAACCACTAGTATCGACAAATACAGCGTTACGATTGAGCATCGGTTACCTTGGGATGGTCGTAAAGGTAATGGTCGATGTTTGCGGCAAGATCTGCAATACCTGTTGGAGCGGCTAATTCACCAAGTCGGTACACGGCGTCATCCGCCGGCGCAGCGCTAGCTACGTCGGACGTCTGGACGATCACGGGAGTGCCTTCGGCAAGTTGCACCCCGGGATCCAGCATTACCATGCCATTACGCACGCAACCGTGATAAACCATATCGTACTCCTCAAAATCCGCCACCTATTATTTTAGCCATTTTAGGCGGCAAGGCAACCCGCTACAGATCGGTAGCGGTGACGGTGATCTTGCGGATAAAGCCTGCGTGGAGGTGGATGTATTCCAATTCCGTCGCCTTGGCGGGGTCGGCATGTAGCCTTGCGGCGATTTTCTCGCGTTCCGATTTTTCGTCGGGCGCACGATTCAAGTCGGCAGGCCAGACGGTTTTTGTTTCGATCACCAATGCTTCGCGGTAAGGATCAAACGTGTTTGCCATAGTAACACCTATTTTAAGCGCGATCGAAGGGGAATGCCATTACCTCGGCAATACTTTTGGCGCCGACGGCCAGCATCACGAGCCGGTCGAAACCCAAGGCCACGCCGACCGACGGCGGAAGGCCGGAGTCCATCGCCGTCAGCAGCCGACTTTCCTCGGGCAGCGTCGGTTTGCCGTCGCCGGCCCTTTGGGCGTTTACTCGAGCGTTTCTTGCCCGAAGCTCGGTGGGATCGAGCAATTCGTGGTAGCCGTTGGCCAATTCAATGCCATGAAAATATAGCTCGAAACGCTCGGCCACGGGCGGACTGTTTGCATCCCGTCGAATCTGGGCCAGCGCCGCTTGGCTGGCGGGATAATCGTACAGCAAGGCGGGCCGCAATTCGCCCAAGTGCGGTTGGATGCGTTCGACCAAAAGCAGGTCGAGCCAGCCGTCGCGGTCGTCCAAAGACATGCTCGCCGGCGCTTCGATGCCGAGTTGTTTTGTTTTGTCGGCCAACTGTTTCCCATCGGCGGTGTGTGGGTCGACGCCGACGTAATGCTCGAACGCTTCGGCATAGCTGATTTTTTCGGCCGGGCCGCGATTCAAAAGCGTTTCGCACAGGTCGCTCGTGGTTTTCATGCCGGCGTTCAAGTCGTCGCCCGGCTGATACCATTCAACCAGCGTAAATTCGGGATTATGCAGGGGCCCCAGTTCATCCAGGCGAAAGACGCGGGCAACTTCGTAAATCGGTCCCGCGCCGACGGCCAGCAGTCGCTTCATGGCGAACTCGGGCGAGGTTTGCAGCCAGCGACGTGTGGAGAATGGAACATTGGACATTGAACCTTGAACATTCTCCTTTGCCTCCTGATTCCCGACCTCCACAAAGAATGGATCCAAATGCCGATCGACGACCGTGTCGGCCGAGAGGATCGGCGTTTGCACTTCGAGAAAACCGCGCGCGTCGAAAAATGCGCGCAGTCTCTGCAACATTTCAGCCCGCAACCGCAGGTTCGACCAATCGGCGGTGGGGCGAAAATCAGAGGTTGCCGTAAGCGGATTCATAAGTCGCCGGTTTTTCGTTATAGTTTTCAGTTATCAGTTCTCTGACGACTGACAACGAGCAACCGACGACTATTCCTTCACCCGTTCGAGATACTCGCCGGTGCGGGTGTCGATTTTGATGAGATCGCCGATGTTGACGAACGCGGGGCAGGGGAATTCGGCGCCCGTGTCAACCTTGCAAGGCTTGGTGACGTTCGTGGCCGTGTTGCCCTTCGCGCCGGGCTCGCAGTATTCGACGCGCAGCACGACATGGTTCGGCGGGGTCATGCTGATCGGCTGGCCGTTGTGCAGAATAATGCTGCAAATCATGCTTTCCTTGAGATACTTCCAGGCGTCGTCCACCTGGGCGGCCGTCAGTTCGTATTGTTCGTAGGACTCGTTGTCCATGAAGACGAAATTCTCGCCCTGGCGATAGAGATACTGGGCTTCGATTTCTTCGATTTCGGCGGCTTCGATCGAGTCGCCGCTCTTGTAGGTGCGGTCGAGCATCGTACCGCGGATCAGATTGCGGAGTTTGCATTTGTAAAGCGCTTGGCCCTTGCCGGGCTTCACGAAATTGCACTCCGTCATGATATACGGATCGCCGTCTAACTGAACCTTCAACCCCTTCCGGAACTCACTTGTATTGTAGCTACCCACGACTGTTCTTCCCGTTTCGCTTTCTGTCTAAGACTGGTTATGGTAGTATTTGCCGTTATGGCAAGTTGTACTCAACAAAATAATGCGCCGCCATCGGACGGCGTCGACTGGCAGCAGGCGTCGGCCGCCTCGATTTGCAGCCCGGCGGAGCTTTGCCGCTTGCTGGAGTTGGATCCGGCATGGGCGGCGGAAGCCGAGGCGTCGGCCGGCAGTTTCTCGCTGCTTGTGCCGCGACCGTTCCTGGCCCGGATACGCCGGGGCGATGCTTCCGACCCGTTACTTCTGCAAATACTGCCTCGGGCAGCCGAAACAACACCAACGACCGGCTACAGCCTCGATCCCTTGGGCGAGGCTGCGGCTTGGGACGGCCCCGGTTTACTTCGGAAATATCAGGGTCGATCCTTGATCGTAGCAACTGGAGCGTGTTGCGTCCATTGCCGATTTTGCTTCCGACGGCACTTTCCGTACGGTTTAAACCGAACAGGAGGGGGCTCGCCGTCACGCACCCCCCACTGCGATGGGGCGGCATTTCACAATGCTTGCTCCCGAATTGCGGCCGATCCATCGATCCATGAGGCCATCCTCAGCGGCGGCGATCCACTGATGCTGCCCGATCAGGAACTCTCCGATTTCTCGGATCGCTTGGCTGCGATACCGCA
The DNA here is from genome assembly GCA_964458015.1 of uncultured Planctomycetaceae bacterium. Lineage (GTDB taxonomy): Bacteria > Planctomycetota > Planctomycetia > Pirellulales > Thermoguttaceae > CAYWGR01. The sequence goes on along the minus strand of CAYWGR010000006.1, from coordinate 26,757 downwards.
TGTCCGCCGAATTCGGGTCCATAGCCGAATGCCGATCATGATTCCGCAGCGGATCAACGAGGCATTGCTTGGCTGGCTTCGGGGGAATCGCCTTTCACCCACCCTGGTGGTGCATGTCAACCATCCCGCCGAGATTGATGGTTCCGTGGCCAGGGCCTTCGGGCGACTCGTCGACGCCGGCATTCCCGTACTGAGCCAGACGGTGCTGTTGCGCGGGGTGAACGATCGGGCCGACGTACTGGCCACGTTATTCGAGCGGCTGGTTGATTTACGGGTGATGCCGTATTATTTGCATCAATTGGACACAGTGGCCGGGGCAGCCCATTTCGAGGTGCCCGTTTCCGCGGGAACGATGTTGATCGCGGAGCTTCGCGCCCGACTGCCTGGCTATGCCGTGCCGCGTTATGTTCGTGAAACGCGGGGCGCAACCCATAAGGAAGTATTGGCATGAGCGAAAATTGGTCTCTTGCATCTTGGCAAAAAAAGCCTTTGGCCCAGGGCGTGAAATATCCCGATCCCGTGCAGCTCGAACAAACGCTGACGCAACTGGCGCAACTACCTCCGTTGGTGACAAGCTGGGAAGTGGAATCGCTCAAGTCGCAATTGGCCGAGGCGCAGCAAGGCCGCCGATTTTTGCTACAAGGCGGCGATTGCTGCGAACAATTCGACGACTGCCGTTCGGATCCCATCGCCGGCAAGCTGAAAATCCTTTTGAAGATGAGCTTGATTCTCAGTTTCGTGCGGAAGCAACGCATTATCCGCGTGGGACGATTTGCCGGCCAGTATGTCAAGCCGCGATCCTCGGAATTCGAGACCCACGAGGGCGTGAAACTCCCCAGTTTTCGCGGAGATCTGGTGCATCGCTCAGCCTTCGACGCGGAAGCTCGAATTCCCGATCCCCATCGACTCTTGCAGGGATACGGCTGCGCGGCCATGACGCTGAATTTCATCCGCGCGCTGATCGACGGTGGCTTTGCCGATCTGCATCATCCGGAATTGTGGGATTTGGGATTCGCCGAACATGCGGCCCACTCGAAAGAATATTTCGAGATCGTCAACGACGTGGGCGGCGCGATTCGGTTCATGGAAGTCGTGGCGGGTGTGCCGATCAGCGATTTGGGACGTGTGGAGTTTTTCACGAGCCACGAAGGGCTCCATCTCGGCTATGAGCAGGCCCAAACCCGACAAGTGCCGCGCCGCAAGCCGTGGTACAATTTATCGACGCATTTTCCGTGGATTGGCGACCGCACCCGGGCGATCGGCGGCGCGCATGTCGAGTATTTCCGCGGAATCGCCAACCCAATCGGCCTGAAAATCGGGCCTTCGATGACGCCTGATGAGTTGGCGGATCTGATCGAGGTTTTGAATCCCAACGACGAGCCCGGCCGCCTGACGTTGATCCATCGCTTCGGCGTCAACCGGATCGAGGAACATCTGCCGCCGCTGATCGAGGCGGTTCAACGACGCGCCAAAACGGTGCTTTGGTGTTGCGATCCCATGCACGGCAACACGATCACGACGCACAAAGGCGTGAAGACGCGCGATTTCAACGCTATTCTTCGCGAATTGGATCTCGCCTCCGACGTGCATCATCGAATGGGTTCCATCTTAGGCGGAATTCATTTTGAATTGACGGGCGAAAACGTCACGGAATGCATCGGCGGCGCCCGGGGATTGAACGAATCCGATCTTGGCAAAGCCTATCGCAGCGACGTGGATCCGCGATTGAACTACGAGCAATCGCTGGAGATGGCGCTCTTGATCGCACGTCGCGCCGGGAAGGCGATGACATAAACAAACCCGTCCAAGGATTTGGCGTCATTTTAAGCAAAGCCAAGACTCTCGGCCGGTCGACAAAATTGGCTTTTTCCAAACCGCGTTGGATTACTGTCGAACGGCGACGTTTTCTTCATAGACTGCTTTAAGCATGCGATCGACGACGTTGATTTGATCGCTTTCGAGGATGAGTTCGAGCAATTCGTGGAGCTCGTGCTTGTGGTTCATGTGGCGAACCGATTCCAACACGCCTTCGACCGTTAGGGCACCGCCGGAGCCGACGCGGCTGTGGAGTTCGTCGAAGTCGGCCTCGGTCCAGCCGTCGAAAAGTATTCGGTGGCTTTCAACGATCTCAGCCACAAGGGGATTGGTTTCCTGGTCGAAGCGGCGGTAGAGCAACTGTGCCGGGCCAATGAAGAATTCATCCATCGCGACGCCCAATCCCGCAGCAAGTCGGTGCAGGGTTTGGGTGTGGGGCTTGTTGCCGCCGTTGAGGATGCCGCGAATCGTACGCTCATCCAGGTCGGTTTTTTCCGCGACCTGTCCGATCGTCAGCCCCTGGGTGGCCATCAGACGCCATAAATTTTCACGAGCATGTTGCGACATGCGAACACGGACAATGCAAGTAGGTCTAAGGAATGAAGGATTGAAAAACAGTACTTCGGGGACTTGACAGAAGCATGTACAAGTGTATACTGTTTCCAGGTTCACCTGTCAAGGGGGGCGGATTTGGTGAGGAGGAAAAAATCGTGGGTAGCCGTTATCGGGTGTGGATAGTGCAGTTTTCCGAGGATCCGTCGGGAGGGCGTTTGGCCGAGAGCCAGGATCTTGTGGCCCTGGAACCGGCGGAATCCCATGTGATGACGGCTCGGCAAGCCCGGGATTATGTCGAAGCCTTCAATCGAGCGGCGGCGAAGGAATCGCGGACGATTCGCGCGGCGGCATTCCCCGTGACGGTGCATTACACCGGAGAGCCCAAGCCGGGAGAGGCAATTGTCCCCAGACGCATGAATTTCTTCCCGCAGGCGCATAAAAAAAGCCCGCCAGCGGCCTGTCAGGAATCGGCCAGTAACGGGCTTCCACCACGGGAATCGACCTGACGCCTCGTGTGGTGTCCCTGTTGAAAGGCCGGCGACGAGGCAATCGCACCAAACCTCCCAACGCTTGAATTATAGGATGCAAAAAACTCTTGTCAAGAAATTTTCGCTTCGTCTTTTTCCCAAGGATTCGACCAATCGCCCCAGTGATCGAGATACATCCGATAGGCGGGCGAACCGTCGGCCTTGCTCTCTAGCCACTGCCTGGTTTTCGCGATGCGATCCTGTTCGGCATCGAGAGTCAACTGCCCGAGCAAGACGCGCGTTCTGAGGAAAACGAAATAAGTATCGAGCACGTCGCAACGGCAATAATCGTTGATTTCGGCCAATCGCCCGGCATCATACATATCCTGAACCATGTCGCCGTGAACATCCATTTTGCCCGGTTTGCCCAACAGGTTGGCGGCCAAGTTCAACCCTCCGGTGAATCGTGTGGAGCCGAAGTTGGTGAGCAATTCGCAAAGGTCGATATGCGCGGTAATGTTGTAGCGGTTGCGCGGTTGGTCGAACGACTTGCCGGCGCCTTGGAACCAACCAGGGACGCTAATCCCATAACGAAAGGCCGCCAGTTCGAGCAAAGGCAGATCGAATCCACGACCGTTGAAACTGACCAGCGTGGGCCGGCGGTATTTTTCCCATCCACGCCAGAACTTTTCGGTGATGACATGCGGGCGGAACTGGGGTTCGTCGAGAACCACGACGTCTTCCAAGCCGAAATCCTCGGTCACTTTGCCCACCACCACGGAAATCGGAATTTGAAAGCTGTAGGGCACGAAGTCGCTCTCGTATTTTTCCATCAGCTCGTCGCGATACCGGCGGACGGCATCGCCGGGCGAAAGTCCCTCGGAGGCATAACGCAGTTTTGCCACCAAAGGGGCATCGGCAATGCTCTCGGTATCGAACACCAGGTAGCGAACGGCGTTGGGCATGATGGCTGGGGGGCTAGGGATTTTGAGGATTGAAAACAAAAAAACTAAAATGCTTGCAGTTTCACTGGCCCCTAGCCTACCAAAACAGGAGCATTTCGGGGAAGATAGGGGGGAGCTGAAAAACAACCGGATTCAACCCGACGGAGCTGCTTCCTTATGAACCGTCTGCGTCTTCTGGAGCGTTTCTTGCGTTATGTGCGGATCGACACCACGGCCAAGGCCGACGTGGAAAGCTATCCCAGCTCGCCCGGTCAGCTTGTTTTGGGAAAACTGCTGGTGGAGGAGCTTTTGACGCTTGGCATTGTCGATGCCCGGCAAAATCGGGACGGCATTGTTCTGGCGACGATTCCTGCCACGATCGAAGCGAAGACGCCCACCATTGCCCTGTGCGCCCATCTCGACACTTCGCCGGAAACCAGTGGCAAGGACATCCGTCCGCAAGTGATCGAGCGGTATGCCGGCGGGGATATTGGTTTGCCGGGCAATCCCGCCCGCGTGATCCGCGAAGCCGACAACCCTGAACTGGCCCTGCTCCAAGGTTGCACGCTCATCACGAGTGACGGCACAACCCTGCTGGGCGCCGACGACAAGGCGGGCGTGGCGATCATCATGGAAACCGCCGCATGGCTCGTCGAACATCCTGAGATTCCGCACGGTCCGGTGCGGATCTGTTTTACCTGCGATGAGGAGGTCGGCCGAGGCGTCGATAAAATCACACCACAGGAGATCGGCGCGACCGTATGCTACACCCTCGACGGGCACGGCAGCAACGAGATCGACGTCGAAACATTTTCGGCCGATCAGGCGGTGGTGACGATTCGCGGGATAAATATCCATCCCTCGATTGCCAAGGGGCGTATGACCAACGCCCTGCGTGTGGCGGCCGATTTTTTGGCGCGGCTGCCCCGCGAGGGACTGTCGCCCGAAACAACCGAGGGACGCGAGGGCTTTTTGCATCCTTACGAAATCACGGGCGGCGTGGCCGAAGTGAAGATGAAGATATTGCTGCGCGATTTTCAAGCGTCCAAATTGACCGAACAGGCGGATCTTCTTTGGCGGACGGTCGCCGCGGTGAAAACCAGCTATCCCGCGGCCGATATCACCGTGCATATCGACCGGCAGTATCGGAACATGGCCGAAGGCTTGGCACAAGAGCTTCGCGCCGTATCCCATGCCCAACTGGCCTTGGATCAGCTTGGCCGTCCATCGAAGCTGACCATCGTACGAGGCGGGACCGACGGCTCGCGATTGACCGAATTGGGTTTGCCGACGCCGAATCTTTCCTGCGGCGGCCACAATCCGCATTCGCCCTTGGAATGGGCCTGTTTGGACGAAATGACGGAATCGGTGGAATGGGTCGTAGAAATTCTGGCGGTTTGGAGCAAGCATCCGGCATGAAAACGATTTCCCCGCCGTTGCAGAAGTTTCCGCGTCGCGCCCACGTTTGCCGAGAACAGGATGCTCGATGGCCGATGGGTCTTACCCTAACCCATTCCCAAAAGGAGAGTGGGTTTATTGCCATTCTTGCTTTGTTCCTATCGCTTCCGTTGTTGCTTGGCCGTCCGGCATGCGCATTGGCGGGCGGAGGGCCGGAAGGCGTGTTGCTGGTGGTCAATCCCGAGAGCGCGAACTCGTTGACCATCGCCAACCACTATGCACGGCTGCGCGGCATTCCGGCGAGCAATATTGTCTACATACCCTGGCCGGTGAAGGCAGAGACCGGCGATATCGAAACGTTCCGCAAAAAACTCCTGCTTCCGATTTTGCATACGATCGACCGTTTGCGTCTGGGAAACCAGATTGATTATGTGGTGTATTCGAGCGATTTTCCCTGGGGCATCGCTTTGGACAGCGACGTGCGCAAGTTTTCCGAGATGCTGCGGCCGACGACGCCACCGCAGGAAGGGAAAAAAATTGAAGACAAAACCGACGCTAAGAAGCCGGGCCAAAAACCGCCGGCCACTAAGCCTGCCTGGCCTCAACAGCTCACGCCGGTCGGCTCGATCAACAGTTTGACGTATCTTTGGCAGGCCGTCATTGCCGAACGGCCCGACTACTTCAGCTTACGAATCAACAACTACATGCGACTGCCGATCACCGAGCCGGATAAAATGCCGAGCGAAAGCTTTCGCGGCAATCGGTTTTACCGTGCCGAAGGCGAGGGCATTGCCGCACAGGGACATCGCTATTTTCTTTCAACGATGCTCGGCGTAACGACGGGACGCGGTAACACGCTTGACGAAGTGCTTCGCTATCTGGAACGCAGCGCAATCGCCGATGGCACAAACCCCAAAGGCACGATCTATTGCGTGCAAAACGGCGACATTCGCTCGAAGGTTCGCCAGGGGCTGTTCCCTGCGATGGTTGAAAGCCTGAAAAAGCTCGGAGTCGCGGGAGAAATCGTCGAAGGCACGATGCCGATGAATAAAAAAGACGTGCAAGGCGCCGTGATGGGCATTGCCGACTTCAACTGGAAATCGTCGGGCAGTACGATATTGCCCGGCGCTATCTGCGAACATTTCACCAGTTTCGGCGGCGTGATGAAATCTGGTGCGGGCCAAACGCCGCTTTCCGAATTTCTACGCAACGGAGCGGCCGGCGCCAGCGGCACCGTGACCGAGCCGTATGCAATCCCCGAAAAATTTCCTTCACCCGCGATCCAGGTGCATTATGCCCGGGGTTGCACGCTGGCCGAGGCGTTTTATCAGTCGGTCTACGGCCCTTATCAACTGCTGATCGTCGGCGACCCGCTTTGCCGGCCCTGGGCGAAAATTCCCAAGGTCAAGGTTGCCGGCCTGGAGGCGGACGCTGCGGTGCGAGGCGAGTTGTCGTTGACGCCCTCGGCCACGACGACCGAAAAAAAACCTGTTGCACGTTTCGACTTGTTTATCGACGGCCTGCGGGCGGCAGAGTGTGCCCCGGGCGAAAAGCTTGCGTTCGACACGGCAAAACTATCCGACGGTTATCATGAACTTCGCGTCGTGGCAATCGGCCCTGCCCCGATGGAATCGCAAGGACGTTGGATTGTTCCCCTGAAAACCGAAAACCACGGCCGCACCATCGAGGTATCGCTTGCCAATCCAGCTTCGCCGCGGGCCGACAAACCGCTAACGATTGCCGCACGTTCGCCCGGCTCGACGGCAATCCTTGTCTTGCAGGGAAGCCGAGTCGTGGGGCGCGTTGTTGGAGAAGCAGGGCAAATCGAGATTCCACCCAACACGCTCGGCGCGGGGCCTGTGCTGCTTCGTGCGGTGGGATTGGGAAAAGGCGGCGTCGAGACAAACGTCCTTGCAAAGCCGATGGAATTGACGTTGAAATAAGTTTTATTGGGGGAAAGCCATACTTGCATTGCCCCCAATGTATGGAAATCAAGACTACGGAAAAAAATGCACGAACATTTTATGCAATTGGCGTTGGAAGAGGCCCGGCTGGCGATGTCGGAGAACGAAGTGCCCATCGGGGCCGTAATTATTCATAACGGCCGAGTAATCGCCAGCGCACACAACCAGCGTGAGCAGCTTCACGATCCGACGGCCCACGCCGAAATGATCGCCATTACTCAAGCGTCGGAATCGCTGCAATCGTGGCGGCTCGAAGGTTGCACGCTCTACGTTACGCTGGAGCCTTGCCCCATGTGCGCGGGCGCGATTGTGCAAGCAAGAATTCCCGAGGTTGTTTACGGCGCTACCGATCCTAAAGCGGGTGCGGTCCGAACACTATTCAACTTACTTGATGATCCGCGCTTGAACCATCGCGCGGAGATCGTCGCCGGCGTGTTGGCCGAACCATGCTCGCAAATTCTCAGCCAATTTTTCCAGGAACAGCGGCGGCTGGGAAAAAAATAAGCTCCCTATTCGGTTCATCCCAAGGGAAAGGCCTCGCATCCTGGGGGGGGGAAGTTTTCGCCTGGCAGATTGATTCTCTACAATCGAGGGGTAAAATAAAACCGTGTCGTTTGCTTGAGACTGACATTTCCGACTGTATCGCCCGTGTAGTTTTTTTACGCGGAAGTCGTGGCAGAAGCAGGAGGTGTTCTTATGTCTCCCCCTCATTCTCCCTTCGTCCAAGCGCCGAGGTCTGAAAGCTATTCGGTAGAAGATCCCCTGGCCCGCTCGGTAGACGCCTGCATGGCGCCAGATGGTCGACATATCTGGAACCTTGAACGTCGCCTTGCACACCGGCTGTTGCGATGGCTTGGTGGTCCGCCGCTACGTCTGGTGTTTTGGAATGGTGAGGAAATTACCGAATCCGCGACAACACCTGTTGCCCGAGTTGTGTTCCGCGACCGGGCGACATTTTGGAAAGTGGTGTTCAATCCGCATCTTTGTTTCGGTGACGCTTATAGCGATGGCCGCTTGGAGGTCGAAGGCGATTTGGTATCGATGTTGGAATCCGTGAATCGTTCACTGGCGGATGTAAGCATGTCGGGCAACAGGATTCAGGCCTATTTGCGCGCCATGTATCGTGTGCGCCCCAACACGCTTACCGGTGCGCGCCAGAATATCCATCACCACTACGATATCGGCAACGACTTCTACCGGCTTTGGCTCGACGATGCGATGGTATACAGCGGAGCGTATTTTTCCACTCCCGATCTGACGCTGGAAGATGCCCAGCGCGCCAAGCTGGATTATGTGTGCCGAAAACTTTGGCTTCGACCGGGCGAAAGCGTGGTTGAAGTGGGAGGCGGCTGGGGCGCCTTGGCTCTGTTGATGGCGCGCGACTACGGCGTAACCGTGAAATCGTTCAATATCTCGAAACCGCAAACCGAATATGCCCGCCGGCAGGCAAAAGCCGAAGGGCTTGGTTCGCGTGTTGAGTTTATTGAAGACGATTACCGCAACATCACCGGGCGATTCGATGCCTTGGTTTCGCTAGGCATGTTAGAACATGTGGGAAGCCGTCATTATCGCGAGTTTGGCCGGATGATGAACCGTTGTCTTTCGCCGATGGGCCGCGGATTGATCCAAAGCATCGGACAAGATCAGCCCGCAAAAATCAATCCCTGGATAGAGCATCGAATCTTCCCCGGCACGTATCCCCCGTCGTTGCGCGAAATGATGGAACTGTTCGAGCCGTGTGGTTTTTCGATTCTCGACGTTGAGAATCTGCGGTTGCATTATGCCAAGACGATCCGGTATTGGCTGCAACGGTTCGAGACTTCGGCCGCGTCGGTAGCCCGCATGTACGACGAGCGATTCGTGCGCATGTGGCGGCTCTATTTGTCCGGTTCCTGCGCGGCATTCAGCATCGGCGCCCTGCAACTGTTCCAGGTGACTTTCGCGCGCCCCGGTGTGAACGAGATACCCTGGAGCCGGTCCTCTTTATATGGTTATTGACGAGCCTTTTGATCGATGGCAAAACAAGCGGGATCTTTTTCCTTGTGAAGTAGACGTTTCGCCTGCATTGGTTTTTGACTAACAAGACGCCTGCTCTACGACAGATCAACGGATGAGGACACAGTGCCCTTGAGCTGCGGCGTTCATTCCGGCGTGATGCTAAGTTTATTGCCTAAAACCGCGGCAAGGTTGGGTAAGTCGTACCAGGTCAAGGCGCCATGGACGATGTGGGTGACCATTCCGCGGTTCATGCGTTGGTGAATCATCGACGACCAGGAGGGATACATTCCGATAATATATACCTTTTTGAAGCAATCTGGTTCTAAAACGGCGGCATGAAGGGCGGCGATGCCCGCATTGCCTACGGCCATGAGTTGCACGCCGCCCGGTTTTCCGGCGGCGATTTGCTCCGAAGCATACCGGGCGCAAACCAGAATATCCTCGGCCCGCATTCCGACGTAGGAGCGACCCAGCAGATAGGCAATCGTGGCGTCTTGGTATTCCGCGGAATAAGCCTCTGAACTCGGTGTAGCCTGGGTTTCCCCCATGCCGCGCAGATCGACCGCCAGCACCGTTTGGCCGTCTTGTACATATCGCTCGATGGGGCCACCCTGGCAGGCTGCCGCTTTCGTCTGCGGATGAACATAGAGCATAACGCTGTCCGACTTCGGTTTTTCCGGCAAAAACAAAAGTGCCGACAGTACGATGCCATTCTCGGGCTCGATCAACAGTTTATCAATGCGATAACCTTTTCGCGTAATCGTGCCTTGCGATTCGATTTTTGGTTTTGGCAATTCGGTAAGCTTGCGGATGCCTGCCATCTGCCGCACTCGCTGCAATAAAGGCTCGTGATCGCCGGCGGCCCATTTTGTCGTACGCTGCTGCGATAATGTGTTTTCGTAATCTTCATTCAGATCGTAAACCGATCGTGCACCGGGCAACGACATGACTTTCCCGTCGGGCGTGCATTGGTATTCCTTGTTGGTGAGCAATGTGATCGGCGGCTGAGTGATCGGCTGATCTTTTCCCATCAGCCAACGCGACATCCAGCGGGCGGCGCCTTCGTGTTGAAGGACTCCATATCCGTGTTCCGTATCTGCTTCCAAGATTTCCATTCGTTCGGCGAAACCTTGGCGGGTGTAAAGCCGTTTGGCATAACGGAACGAATCCCATGTGCCATGGATATCGAAAAAATCTTTGGTGGCTGCGAGAATCAGGACGGGCGACGGGGCACGCATCATAATCCAGTCGGCGTGATCCATGCCGAAAGCGAGTTGGCCGAAGAAATGCTGCTCGCTGTCTTGAGGGCCAATGGTGTTGAGGAGTTTCGACATGCTTGTGATGTAACAGCTCGGAGCGGCACAACGGATGCGGTCGTCCAGAGCCATGAGGTAGGCGGTTTGCGTGCCGCCGCCGCTACAGCCGGTGCAGCCGATGCGGTTAGGATCGATTTCAGAACGCGATTGAAGATAATCGATTGCTCGCATGCCGTCCCAGATTTCGAAACGGGCGGTGTTTTGGCCTAATAGGATGCTGCCCATGCCGACCATGATATGGGCGCGAACGCTATTGAGTTCGGGCCATCCGCCTGGGCCAAGATACTGTCCGCGCTCACCCTGGTCGATGGGATCGAAGATCAGTCCGGCCATGCCGTTTAACGCCAACAGGGCGCCCATGGATTGATACGCCTCGTAGCCTTTGCCGAGAGGAGAATGACCGCAGGGCACAACAATGCCAGGATACGGCGGCTTGAAGTTCGTGGCATCAGGAAGAAAGAAAAGTCCGGTAACATAATGCCTCGGTTGGCTTTGGAAGATGATTTTTTCGACACGATAACCTGGTCGAACGATCGTGCCTGTGATTTGCGGCTCAAGCGGCGTCCGCTCAGGCAAGCCTCCGATGGCATCGAGGCATTTCTCGCGCAGACGTTTCTGATAAGCGGCGATATCCTCGGGCGTTTTGAGCTTTTCGTAGGCGACCTTCCATGGCTGCAAGGCCTGCTCGACCTGTTGCAACAAATAGCGGTGCATCATGGCGTTGGGTTTTCCGCCTGGGAATCTTTGTTGCGGAAAATCCAAATCATCGCCTCGTAGAAATGAAACGCTGGATAGAAATATGCAACAAGCGATAACTAATGACGCCGACATTGCCAATGATCCACGCTTAACCACACACACGGCTGCTCCAGCCGAGTTTGCTGGTCCAATGGCCGCGAAAATGTTTCTTGACAATGCAGAATGCAACAAACATCGCATGGCTGAATCTCCGCAACGAGGTGGGACGGCTAGGCGGAAGGCATGGACTCTTGGTTATACGCAGGCACGAAACGCGTTATGCCGAAGCATAAGCCATGAGTTTCGGCCCTTCTGATAAAGCTTGGGCGATACTATTTTTCTTTTGACTCTTTTTCCTTAGATTTCTTTTCGGCCGACCTCTTTTTTTCGGATTTCTTGGAAGTCTGTTTCTTTTCCGCCGGTTTCTTTTCGACCGCCTTTTCCTCGGTGAGCAATTCCCGCCAAGGCTTTTTGGCTTTGTAGCTTTCCAGTTCGGTCTTCAACGAATCATCGTGTTCCTTGTCGCCGATTTCGACGGCCTTGGACGACCACTTGACGGCCGCGTCGAAATCACCGGTCTCGGCATACGCGGCGGCCAAGGTGCTGAGGATATAGGCCAACTTGTATTCCGACACTTCACATGCTTTCGTGGCCAATTCGACGGCGCGACGGCCGTTGCGAAGTTTTTCGTCCGGCGAGGTGGCCAATACCCAGGCGAGATTATTCAGAATGCCGTGATCGGCAGGTTCGATCAACAAGGCCTTTTCATAGTCGGCCAGCGCTTCGGACTGCCGGCCTTGGTTCAAGTAAACGTCGCCGCGGCCGCGCAGCGCACGCCATTCCTTGGGATCCAATGCCAGCAGGTTGGTGTATGCTTCGACGGCCTTGGCGGGCTTCTTTTGAGCGCTATAAAGCATGGCCAACTGTAGCAAAGCCAAAGTGTCTTTGGGGTCGAGCTTGCAGAGCTTCTCCAACTCGATTACGGCATCGTCATACATCTGACCGTCGGCCAACAACAGCGCCCGCGTGCGAATGGCAATGGGCAGATCAGGGCGAATTTTCAGGGCCTTGTCCACGTCGGCCATGGCCTTTGTGCGATTGCCTTTCTCTTGATACACACTCGCCCGCATCAACAACACGGCCACGTTGTCGCCGTCCTTGGCTAGCGCCTTGTTGAGATCCTCCAGGGCCGAGTCGGGCTTCATCTGGAACGAATGAACGCGGGCACGCTGTAACAACGGCATGACGGAATCGGGGCTAAGCTGGCCGGCCTTGTCGAGCGCGGCCAAGGATTCGTCGTATTTTTTGAGCCGGGCCAAAACAATCGCTTTCGCCTCATAAGAGGAGCCGTCCTCGGGGTCCAGCTCGATAGCCTTGTTGAGATCGGCCAGGGCGGGCTCCAATTTATTGAGATCCGCCAACAGAAGCCCTCGCGCGCGGATCGCATCGGCATTGGCCGGCATCAAACGCACGGCTTCATCGAGATCGGCCACCTTCTTTTCGGGCTTCTCTTGCAAGCCGGACCGCAACATCAGGGCTTTACCGCGAGACTGCGGTTCCTCCAACCCTGCTTCCTATGCTTTGTCGAGCGACTCGCGTGCCTTTTTCGCTTCCCCGCCGGGCACCAGATGCAACTGGGCGATCAAAACATGCGCCTCCGGTTGCTTGGGGTCCAGCTTGACGGATTTTTCCAGATCGGCAAGGGCATATTGGCGTTTTGCGCGAAAATCGGCGGGCGAACTGACAATGGTTAAAAGTTGTTTGACGGTTTCCTGCCCACGTTGAAACAGCGATGAGGACAAAAGCTTATTAGCGAAATCGGCATTGGCCTCGTCGAGCCCTTTCTTCAAGGCGTTTTCCGTCAGACGGATCACATCACTCAAGTCACTGACGGTTGTGGCGTTCAGTTTGGCTTCGGTGGCTTTGTCGAGGTCTTCCTGCCCCTCGCCCGAGGCAATCGCTATGCTGACATAAGCCGACAAAAACAAGGCCGTCGCCAAGATATTCATGGATTTGAACATAAATAGACCCTTTCTCTCGGCGGCCATTATAGAAAACAACGGTCGAAGACGAAAGCCGAGAATTATCGATGCCGACCAGTGCCCATGATCCTGATTCCATTGCATACGACTCTGCTCCAGCCGAGCTTGCGGGGCAATGGGCCGAGAAAAAGGTCATGAGCAACGCAAAACGCAATAACCTGCATCGCGGCAAGACAGAATTACTTCTTTTTGCCAGCCGCCGGTTTTTTGGGGGGAGTGTCGAGCTTCTTCTCTTCCGGGGGAGCTGCCGGTTTTTTCAACTTAATGACCGGCTCCTCGGCTTTAGGCTCGGGTTGTTCGGCCGCCGTGCCGCAATCAATCAGCATGTAGCCAGCCCAGAAGAATGGATGGGCGGCTTTGGGTGTCTCTTCGGTTACCACTTTTTTGATGCGGGGCTCGGCCTCGATATTCAGTCGCGAGCCGGCCGTAAGCATCACGGCCCTCTGCCAGGCGTCGGCCGGCGAAGTGTTGGTCATTTCCTGAACAAACTCGCGCACCAGATCGAAACTGGTTTGCCCGCCGGTGCGCCAGCGGCTGAGAAGTATCGTGCGTGCGCCGTTGGCCATGAGTCCGCAAGTGGCCAAAAACATATCATTGCCCGGCAATGCGCGATTCATGCGTTTCAGCGAATCTTCGGCCGCCGTGTGGAAGCCGGGTAAAATGATGACGTCGGGGCCACCCCAAGGCAATTGGAGCCAATCGGAAAGCGTCGTGCCCGCCTTGCCGCGATCGATCGGTGCGGGCGACCAACCGTAGGGATCTTGTTCGGAAACGACCAGATCGTCCAACACGACCAGCCGTTGGAACAGCGAGCCGTAGATCGCCGATGGGGCCGGTGCTGGGGCGCGGATTGCCGCGGCACCGGGAGTGACCGCGGCTAATTGGTCGAAAGCGGCCTTGGCCTTGGCATCCTCATCGCGGGGGTAAAGTTTGCCCACGATTACCGCCGTGCCGCCCGACGGGCTGCGACCCGGTCCCCGCGATGTGGCCAGTGACAGCGTCGGGGCATAGCGAATGCGGAAGCGAGAGATCAAAGGCTGCGATTTTTTCTCCACCGTCACTTGCAAGGCCTCGAACGGCAGATACCACAGCGCGCCGTCGGGCACGATGACCAGTTCCTCGAATGGCTGGCTAAAATCGGCCACGGAACCTTTCAACAGGCTATCCAACGCTTGTTTGGCCGCCTGTTTCCATTTCGTTTCGCTCAAATCCTTGATCGCCAGCTCACTGTTGGCTTGGTGGTTACCCATCTCGCGCAACGCGGTTTGCATTTCCTTGAGCAAGGACGCCGGTGAATTGACTTGCCAAACGGCAAGGCGTTCGTTGTTCATCAAGAATCCATACAAACGCCGGCTCGTGGCGAAGAAAATCAAGGCAGCCTGTTTTTCGGGCAGCGATTTCTGGATGTCGGATGTTTTTCGCAAAGGCGGAAAAACCATGGCCGCGGGCTCGCGCCTTAATGCGATTTCGTGCAAAATCGCCTCTTGTTGCTGACTAATCGACGCCAGCTCGCCCAATCCGCGCGTTTGTTCTTTCAACGCCACCTGGTCGGGCGCAACCAAGGGCTCTTTCCTAAGGGCCTCGCGAATTTTTCCTGCCTGTTGCGAAAGCTGCTCGTACGCGGGATACCGAGAGAGAAGCTCTTGCCTTTGGAGTTGGGCCTGCTGCGGCAGTGCGTCCACCGGCGACTCGAAAATCCACCGCAATGATTCCACCCGGCCGCCGAATTCCAGCGAACTGAAGAACCGATGCCGTCGAGCTCGCTCGGCAACTTCAATCGCGATATCGTTGTCTTTTCGCTCGATCGCCACCTCGAACCAATGTTCCAACGGCAGCGGGTGCGGAGTCATCAACGAGGTCAACGATTCCAGGGGATCAGCGGCCCAGTCGGCCGATTGCGGATCGCGCAGCACGTCGGCAAACAGATCCATGGCCGCGCGGGGCGAGGCGGCGCCGCTCAGGTACATTTCGTCGGCCATACCGATGTGGAACAGCCACAGCGAGCCGTGCCGCATGTAACCCATCGCCGCGGCCAAAGCGGCATTTCCCTCGGCGGGGCGTTTTTGCTGGAAGGCCGTCAAGGCAGTCAGGTAGCTTAGGCGGGCGCCGATGGCGCCGCCGGCCATTTTGCGGCGGCCGATCGTGGCGCGCGCTTCATCGAGCATGGCCACGGCCTGCCGCGTTTTGCCCAATACGGCGTAGTTTTCAGCAGCACATAAAAGAAGCGACGCCCGCAGTTGACGCAGGTTTTTCACTTTCGCCCATTGGATGGCCGGCTCTAAGAGCGGATAGACGCCCTTCCGATTCGCCATCAAGTGGGTGAGAGCGCCGTAGCGGAATGCTTCTTCGAGAACGCCGAAATCGTTGTAGTTGACGGCGGCGTAGGTGGATTCCTCGAAGAATTTTGCGGCGGCGGGATACTCGCCCCGCACGAGCGAAAGCCGCCCCAATTCCAACAGAGCAATGCACGTCATCGGATGATCGAATTGACCGCCGGCCAAGACGGCCCTTTGCAGATAGCCGGCAGCCTGCACGTCTTTCCCGCCTGCCCAAAGAGCCAGCCCACGCTCGGCGCTGGTCCATGCATCCGACCAATGGTTAGGCGGTCCAATCGGTCGGGTCATTGCGGCCATCACATCCGCGGTTAACGAGTCGTATTTAGCAACAGGCCCCAAGAGCATTCCCCGACGACGCAATGCCAGCGTCGTCATGCGGAGAATCTCCTGCGGCGTGACGGGGTAAAGATTGGCCTGCTGCACGATGCCGCCTTTCTTCACCACGTCGTTCATATCGATCTGTCCCTGGGCGATCAACATCGACGAAGGATAGTGGCCCAATTGAGATTGCCGAGTCGATTGGCCCCAGGGAACGACTTTACGGGCTCCGGCTCCGGCCACACGGATCGAAGGGGGAAACTGGACTTTGACCATCCAGTCGGAGAAGGATTTGTAGAGTTGCAGGGCGGCTGTATAATGTTGCAAGGCCTTATCGAAAAGGCCCATCTGATAGTAGCACTCGCCGCACATCGTTTCATAGCAGATCGAGTCGATCCACCGCGATTGGGCGTTCTTGATCGAACCGCGTCCCTCGGATTGAAACGCTCGAAGGGCGTCGAGATACTCGCCTTCGTAGAACGGGGCGAAGGCGGCGTAATACGAAACGGTAGGCGTGGATCGCTCCGAGGTTTGGGCGACCGCGAAATCGGCCGACAACCCCAGCACGACGGTTGCTGCTAGAAAAACAGCCGGCAGCATGGCCAAAGAGACGGAACGAAGGGCCAGAGATTTGGCGCGGACAATAAAATTAGTCATCATCCAAGTTTTTCCCTCGGTCCCGGTCCGGCAATTGCCCTTATTCATTGATCTTACGTTGCCTCGCCCGAGAATTCCAGGGAAAACCGGAGAGAAAATGGCTCTGCGTGGGGGTGTGAGCGTAGCCCATCTAGGCAGTGCCGTCGTTTCTACCGGTATTCAAGGGCAAAATCAGGGCTGCAAGGAGTTCTGCTTAGGGTTCAGTTGCGGAAAGCCAAATTGTCATTCTGATCGCAGCGAAGAATCTCGGAAATGCGGAAGATTCTTCGCTGCGCTCAGAATGACTCCCTGCCTACGGCGTTTCCGCAACGGAAACCACTTAGGGTTCTCGGGATTTTTTGTCTGCATGGATCAACGGCTTTGAAACAGGAGGCAATCCCAGCAGATCGGTCAGGGGGCGGGCATAGCGGCGAAAATCGCCGGCAGGCATCGCCCAAGTGTCCCAACGCGGCGAAATGGGCCGGGCATGGGAGGCGTAATCCAGAAGCGGCACCGCGACGAACCCATAGCAACTTTCCCGGAATGAAAACAGTTCCTCGGCCGGTAGCGGCGATCGATTGCCAAGCACGTCGTAGGCGAAGACGAACAGCCCGCCGAAATTTTCACCGAACAGCCGCTCCCACTGGGCCAGGCTTTGCAGGTCGTCACGCGTCGACCAATTCTTCCAGTATTGCTTCTGAATTTCGCCCGACGGAAATCGGCGACCTTTGACATCGACCAGCCAGGTTTTTTGGCCGGGGGCGGAAACGATGAAATCGAGCGACTTGATCGAAGCGCCGTCGCTCATCAGGCTGCGTTTTGCCTCATCGACCGCCACATAAGGAACGCCATGCGCGCGAAGGAATTCCTCGAACGCCGCTTCGTAGTGATTGTCGCGGTTGGCCATAACAAAAGCTACAATAGTCTAATAAAAAACCATCCGCAAAGAACGCATACGATCAAGTTGACGATCATCGCCCTGTGGTATTGTTTTTTGCCTTTTTCACTGAGCGGCTGGTTTTCGAGGGCAATTTTTAGAAGCAGCCAAGCGGAATAAAAGCTGACCAGGGGCGGACAAATCGCAATGCCGAACACCGCCGCTCGATAAGCTCGTGCCGCATTTTCATCGTTGGGATATTCCGTTTCATCCTCCGGCTCCCGACCTTGCGATGCCGGCAAGACGGCCGCCTTTACGGATGTCGCGGAGACGTCGTCATTTACGGGGGACTCACACGACCAGCAAATGTCGAAGCCACGGGGTATTTCCTCGCCGCAGTGGGAACAGATGCGAACAGCTTCCGTTGTATTTTCAGGTGCGGAGTCTTCCGCAAGAATTTCTCTTGCTCGCTGTTCGTCGGCTTCCGCCACCTGAAGTTTCACGCCTCCAGCGGCATTGCTCCACCACCACACCATGCCAATCGTTGTCTCACATTCCAAGTAGGAAGAAATGCCCTCACCATCGAGAATGCAGCGGGCAAGATTGGCGTCTTCCGGCGTAAGAAAGGTCGCAATCGTTTTAAGTTGTGACATCAAGCAGGGTCCCCTAAGCACTTTGGTTGCATCACGGGAGGATATTTATTGCCTTCCCGTTGCGCCCCAAATGCAGCCGACAAGCCCACTTGCTAAACTGTCTACCCTAATATCGTTCTTACCGCGGCAACAATACTCTTCGCATCAGATTCCAGCGGCACGTCTTGCTTCGTGCCGGATTGCAGATCTTTGACCTGGCACGTGCCGGCTTGGAATTCGTCGCCGCCGGCGATCAGGGCGACGCGAAAACCGCGACGGTCGGCGTATTTTAGCTGCTGGCCGAGCTTTTTCGCATCGGGAAACACTTCCACGCCGATGCCTGCGGTGCGCAGCGCGGCGGCCAAGCGGAGATAGTCGTGCAGCCGCTCTTTGTCGAAGAACGGAATAAAGACGGGGGCCGGCGTGGCGACTTTTTCCACCATGCAAAGCTCTTCCATCGCCGCCAGCAACCGATCGAGGCCCAACGAGGCGCCGATGCCGGGCAATTCTTGCGAGGTAAACAGCCCGGCCAGGTTGTCGTAGCGTCCGCCCGAGCAGACGCTGCCGATGGTGGGCAAGGCGTTCAAAAACGTCTCAAAAATCGTGCCGGTGTAATAGTCCAAACCCCGGGCGATCGAAAGATCGAGCCGCAGACGGTCGGCCGACACGCCGGCGGCAATAGCTCCGTCGAGCACCTCTTTCAATTTCGCAATGCCCGCCTCACCCGTTTCACTGCCTGCTACCAGAGGCTCGACTTTGCGCAGGATGGCGTAATTGTCGGTGTCTTCGGCATTGGCAGAGAGCTGCAAAACCTGTTGGGCTTGCTCGGGCGAAGCACCGGCGGCGGAAACCATTTCGCCGATGACGGCCGCGGGACCGATTTTGCCGAGTTTGTCCAACGCCCGCAGCACGGCCGTAGCGCGGTCGGCCAAGCCGATGCGCTCCAACAGACCGGAAAGCACCATGCGGTTGTTGAGCCGAATCGTGAATTGCTGAAAACCAATCGCATGAAAAAGATCGTGGATCACTAGGGCCGTTTCAATGTCCGCGGCGGTCGAACGAGTGCCGATCGTGTCGAAATCGCACTGCATGAACTCGCGGTAGCGGCCATGCTGCGTGTTTTCGCCGCGCCAAACCGTCGCGATGTGATAACGCTTCAATGGAATGCCCAAGTCGTTGATATGCTGCGCGGCGAATCGGGCCAAA
The DNA here is from genome assembly GCA_964458015.1 of uncultured Planctomycetaceae bacterium. Lineage (GTDB taxonomy): Bacteria > Planctomycetota > Planctomycetia > Pirellulales > Thermoguttaceae > CAYWGR01. The sequence goes on along the minus strand of CAYWGR010000006.1, from coordinate 7,515 downwards.
GGCACCGTCAGGTCGAAACGCATCCCGACCCAGCGGCCGCCGTGGTCTTGAAACTTATAAAGCTGCTTGTCGGTTTCGTCGCTGCCCTTGCCTTGAAGGATTTCCAGATACTCGAGGGCGGGCGTGTCGATGGGGCAGAATCCGTAGGAGCGATAGACGCGACGCGCAGTCTCGATGAGACGCTCACGCGGAATCATCGCTTCGGGCCGATAGTCGCGGAAACCTTTTAACGTGCGGGGTGTAATGCGGGTTGGTTCGGTCACGGGAAGAAAGGGATTAAGGTTTAAGGACTAGGGATTAGCAACTGCTTGCATTTTCTTGCGCCGGTTTCGGGCTGCGGAAACTCTCGCCTTTACGAGGACCGAGCACGGCCAAGGCGTACTCCTCGATCTGCTCGGGCGTTTCCCAAAGGTGGTCGTAGGTCCAATCGTCATCGTATTCGCAATTATCGGTGTGGTAGTCGCGGCAGATCTGGGGCCGTGTTTCATAGATGCCGCAGAGGTTGTCGTCGCGCAAGTGACGGCACGGCGTTTCGACGAGCAAATACCACGAGCCTTCCTCGATGAAGACGACGGCGTGTCGGTGCAGCAAAAACCACCGCATGTAGTCGAACTCCTGCCATTCGGTGGGCTCGTCGATCGGCAGGGCAAAGTAGCGGCAACACTTGGCGGCACAATAGTTACAGGCACTTTCGCCCTTGGCGAGCTCTTCACGCCGGGGTTTGGGTTTGCCTGGTACGGCGGAAACGATTGGCAAGGTCGCCTCGGGCATGGAATTTGCTCCTTCTCTTTCGCTTGATTTTCTACCTACCAGCCTAGCAAACGGGGGGAAATGACGAAAGAGGGTTGCCGCCCCTTTGGGCAACGACGTATGATTTTTGTGGCAGTTTTACCTTAGCTCTCCATGATTTTACAATGAAAAAAACAGTTCTCATTTTGCTGCACATGCCCCATGAGCCGGGGGGAACGCTCGAAACGGCCCTGACGCAGGCCGGTTTGGAATTCCACTATGTGGATCTTCAGAAGGAAATCCCAGAGCGGTTGCCGCTCGATCAGGCCGCCGGATTGGTCGTGTTGGGCGGGCCGATGAACGTCGATGAAGTGGACCGCTACCCCTTTTTGACGCGCGACGTCCAATGGATCGCCGAAGCGTTGGCCTTGAAGCTTCCAATCTTGGGCATTTGCCTCGGGGCACAACTGTTGGCCAAAACATTGGGAGCGCGGGTTTACAAGAACTGGATTAAGGAGATTGGTTGGCATTCGATCAAGCTGCTGCCCTCGGCGGCCGAGGATCCGCTGTTTGCGCAAAGCGGTTTAAGAACTGTTTTCCAGTGGCATGGCGATACGTTTGATTTGCCTGCCGGTGCGGTTCCTTTGGCCAGCGGGCCGAATTGCGAAAACCAAGCGTTCCGCTATGGGGATCGTGCCTTCGGCGTGCAGTTTCACATCGAGATGACCGCCGGAATGATCGAAGATTGGCTGACCGAGGCTGGCAATTGTCGTGAGTTGGCCGGCTTGGATTATGTGGATCCCCAGCGTATTCGCAACGAAACGCCCGTCGAGCTGCCGCGCATGCAGGCAATGGCTGCCGAGGTGTTTGGACGATTCGCGCGGATGTGCGGCGGACGGTAGAACCACAGTTTATAAAAAAAGAGACAGGATTGACAAGGTTTCCGGGATTCCATGAAAAATCCCGGAAATCTTATGCATCCTGTCTCGTTCTCTTCAAAAAGCTCCGTTTTTTCCCACGGCAGGCGAAAATGGTTTCGCCTAGATGTTGAAAAAACAGGCCGCTATTTCGGCGCCAGCGTGCAAACCATTCGCCGGCCGTGATGGACGGGCACCGCTTCAACTTTCGACACATCTTCCAGCTTGGCTAGAATTTCGTCGATCACTTTGCGGCCTTCCTCGACGTGAGCCAGTTCTCGCCCACGGAATACCACGGTGACGATCACTTTGTCTTTGTGTTCGAGAAATTCACGCGCCTTGTTGACCTTCACCTCGATGTCATGGTCGCCGGTCTTGGGCCGGACGCGGATTTCCTTGAGCTTGACTTGATGAGCGTGTTGGCCTTTGTGCTGCCGTTTCTTCTGCTGATACTTGAACTTGCCGTAGTCCATGATACGGCAGACAGGCGGACGCTCGCCGGGTGCTACCTCGACCAGATCGAGCTCGGCGGCACGGGCTTCACGCAACGCCTCATCGGTGGGCAGAATTCCTAATTGGGCCCCATCCGCACCGATCACGCGGACGGGAGTAACGCGGATTTGTTCGTTGATCCGCTGCTTGCTTGTAGCCTCTGGCGGCCTCCATTTTCCCATAAGCAACACACTCCCAAGGACTGTTTGATGTCTAGATTGCCAAAGCTCGATGGAACAACGGTTTTTGGTTAGTTTTCCCGCCTCGGATCGTTGGCTATCCAGAACGCTAAAAAACCTAGTACAGTATTTCGGAATTATAACGACTTGTCAAGCTGGGGGATAACGGCAAAATGCCGAGCCCTTTGCCCTTCTTTATTTTCCTCGCAGCGTTTTCGCCTTGATTTCTGCTTGGAATTTCTCGATGGCAGCGGCCAAGGGCATCGCGCCCAGGTCGCCTTCAATGCGGTCGCGAACGGCCACTTTGCCTTCTTCGGCCTCCCGGCCGCCGATCACCAGCATGTACGGAACAAGGGCCAATTGGGCATCGCGGATCTTGGCGCCGATCTTCTCGGCCCGGTAGTCGCCCGAAACTCGCAACCCCGCTTCGGAAAGCTGCCGTTCAACGTTGCGGCCGTATTCCTCGACTTTCTGACTGACGACCATCACTCGCACCTGCTCGGGCGCTAGCCAGAGAGGAAATGCACCGGCGAAATGCTCGATCAACATGCCTACGAACCGCTCGAACGATCCGAACGGCGCGCGGTGGATCATCACCGGCTGGTGCGTTGTGTTGTCGGCGCCGATGTATTCCAATGCGAATCGCTGCTTGCTCGGCAAATTGTAGTCGAGCTGCACGGTGCCGAGTTGCCACTCGCGGCCGATGCAGTCGGCCACGACGAAGTCGGCCTTCGGTCCGTAAAACGCAGCTTCGCCGCGCTCGACGTGCAGGTCGGGCAAATTCAACTCGCGGCAAACGCCTTCGAGCGCCGCCTCGGCCCGTTCCCAGGTTTCGGCGCTGCCGACGTATTTCTCACTGGCCGGATCGCGGAATCCTAGACGAACGCGGTATTTGTCGAAGCCGAGCATCTTCAGCACGAATTGTGTCATCTCGAGGCAACCGCGGAACTCGTCGGCCACTTGGTCTTCGGTGCAGAAGATGTGGGCGTCGTCTTGCGTGAATCCGCGCACGCGGGTCATGCCGTTCAATTCGCCCGATTGCTCGAAACGATGCACCGTGCCGAATTCAGCCAGCCGCAACGGCAAATCACGGTAGCTGCGCGGCTTCGATTTGTAAATCGTCA
>CAYWGR010000006.1:0-4064 GCA_964458015.1 uncultured Planctomycetaceae bacterium | reverse complement strand
CAATTCATCGGCCGCAACAGGTAACGGTCGCCGTCGGTCATTTCGATGGGCGGAAACTGCGACTCTTTATAATAAGGATAATGGCCCGACGTTTCGTACAAATGCACGTTGCCGATCACCGGCGTGTAGACGGGCTGGTAGCCGCGGCGAATCAGTTCGCCATAGAGGAAGTTTTCCAGTTCGCGGCGGACAATCGCGCCCTTGGGCAACCAAAAGACCAGGCCTTGGCCCACATCGGGGTCGATGAGAAATAGTTCAAGCTGGCGGCCCAGCACGCGATGGTCGCGGCGTTTCGCCTCTTCGACTTGACGCAGATGGTCGTCGAGCTCTTGTTTGCTGAAGAAAGCGGTGCCATAGAGCCGCTGCAACTGCTGACGCGAGGCGTCGCCTTTCCAGTAAGCCCCGGCAACGGATAGAATCTTGAACGCGCCGATTACGCCCGCCGAAGGCACGTGAGGACCGCGGCAAAGATCCATGAACTCGCCTTGGCGGTAAAACGAAATCTTCGACTCGTCGGCCAAGCCCTCACCAAGATGCTCGACCTTCAGCGATTGACCCAAGTCGCGGCATAACTGGATGGCCGCGTCGCGTTCCATTTCAACGCGCTCGAAAGGCTCGTTCTCCTTGATGATCTTGGCCATCTCGGCCTCGATCTTGGGAAAATCGGCCTCCGACAGGGCGTGTTCCATCTCAAAATCGTAGTAAAAGCCGCCGGCCACCGTCGGACCGAAAGCCAATTGGACGCCATCAAACAGCCGCATGACCGCCCTGGCCATCAGATGCGCACAGGAATGGCGGATCAGGTCCAACGCTTGGGGATCTTTGCTCGTAATCAAGCGAAAAGCGATTTGACCGTCGGTGGGCAGGGAGTCGTTGACTCCTACCAGCTTTCCGTCTACTTCAGCAGCCAGAGTGGCTTTTGCCAGGCGTGGGCCAATATCGGCGGCAATGTCGATCGGTCGAACGTGATGGGAATATTCGAGGATTTTTCCGTCAGGAAGGGCGACTTTAAGCATGGAACTCCAATGAGCCTCGTAAACTGCGATCCCCCAGCAAGCGGGGCGTCGATACAAAGGACGCTCGGCAAATTCACCCACCGGGAGAAATACGTGCCTCAAGTATAGGACGTTTCGGGACCTTTCCGCAAGGGCAGAAGGGCCGTCGATTAGTGGGTTCTGCTGTAAAAGATGATGGCGGTTTTGTCCGCAGACCGCAAAAAGCACTTAAGTTTAGCAGCCGACGGTACGTCGGCCTTGTTGCCAAGCTGCCGTACCACAACTTATCCAATTTGACCACAAAAAATTACTGCGCCCTGGGACCGTCAAGCTTTCCCAAACCACAGACGATGCCAAGAACGTAATATTCCCTCAGCCATTCTAAGTATTGTTTCCGGAAGGAAACTCTTCGTTTTGCTTGGGCCAAAGCGTCGTTTCTTCTTAGACTTGGCACTTCTGTTGATGCCCCCGTTGACGGATAGTAAAAGGGATGCCAGAATTATGCAGTCGATTTCGCCACAGTGGATCGAGGCGGGATCATTCTCAGGGCGGTTAGCTCAGTTGGTTAGAGCACCAGCTCGACAAGCTGGGGGTCGGAGGTTCGAGCCCTCTACCGCCCACATTAAGCAGCCCGTTGACAGCACTTGTCAGCGGGTTGTTTTGTTTGACGGGGTAAGCACTTACGGCGACGGGATCGGTCGCCCTCGATTTCTCGGCTTTGCCTGTAATCTTGTCCAGAATTGACCGCAATGTGCGTGTTTTGCCAGTAGTTGGTGCAAACTCTGGTGCAAACTGCGAAGCAATCGAATCATCGGTGCCTGTTGTACTTAGGACGTTTTCTGCCCTTTGCTTTCCATCCCCGAGAGGGAGAGCCGGCAGTGCGTCCATTGCTCCGGCCACGTCCAATAGCTTTGGATCGGTGTAGACGTTCATCGTCAGGTCAATCTTGCTATGCCGCATGGCGGCTTGTGCCGTTCGAGGTTTCACCCCTCCCTTGCTCAACAACGTGCCGAAAGTATGGCGAAGGGCATGAACGTCAACCGTTCGGCCGCGTTCGTCCCGCTTGTCGATCTTCCACTTGCCCGGCGACACTTCCACCCGGCGAGCAATGCCGGCGGCAACCAAGGTCACGGTCCAAGATTCTCACCAGGGCAACGGGCACAGTGAACAGCGGCATATCGGCCGGCAGCCGGGTCAACGGCAGACAAGATTGCCCCTCTCGTCCCGTAGAATCGCCCTGGTTGCGTTTCTCATGCTTCTGGTGTTTTCGAGTCGAATCGAACGGCCGGCGTAGCTCTGGCGGCTTCCTGTAAAGCCGTTACCTTGTCGGCAAGCCATGCTCGAAGATCGGCGGCAAGATCAGCGCGAAGTGGTATCGTCGATCCCTCTCGGTTCTTTTCGTCGGTGGCTTCGAGCACCAGGGAAGGCATGGGCGCATCGAGGTCCACTTGCCCGACAGTAATGGAAGCCAGTTCGCCTTTGCGTAGGCCGGTCAGCACCAGCGTCTTGTAGATCAAGGCCCGTTCGCGCCCGAGCCGCTCCAGTCGCGTTTGCACTTCCGGGCGCAGCTTGGCATAGACTTCGCCTTTTCGCTTGCCCCGGTAGACGGTCAAACGATCCAACCGCGGCCGGCGGTGTGCCACGTCCAAGAGTCGCATCAATTCGTCTTCGGTAAGCGCCCTACGTTGCCGGCGCGGGTCGGCAGCTTCGTCAGCCTTCGCCACGGCGGCAAATGGATTCGAGAGAAGCCGGCCCGTCGCAACGCCCCAATTGCAGAATGCCACCGCGGCCGAACGATACGTGTTTCACGTTCTAGCCCCCATGCCGGCCTTCTCTTGCGACACAAGCCACCTTTCAAGAGAATCCCGGCCAAGATCGGCAAGCCGAGCGAATCGGCAATCGGCGGACAGTCGATCTAACGCCCGTCGCACGTTGGCGCGGTGCATCGGTGTTGCGTCTTCTGATTCAAGTTTCGTCAGATAGGCGGCAAAATGATCGGCAAGCGGCATGTTCTGATAGTCAATCACGGCGTCTTCGGCAGCGGTAATCACTTCGCCTTTTACCAGTTCAGCCCGACGTTCCAACTTGCCGAGTATCGAACGGGCGGCAGATTCGTCGCGGCAGCCGGTCGCCACGGTCTGAACGATCCCCGAGCCGTCCCGAAACTTTGCGGTGTAGGTTCGGGCGGTAATCACCAGCCGGTCGGTGCCATCCTTGCCAACGGTAAGTGGTGCCGTTCGCGTCTTTCCCTTGGCGTCCTTCCACTCGGCAAGTCGTTGCCCCTTGCGGACAATGATCTTTGCCCCAGCCGGCAGCGGTTTAGTGGCGGTTTTCTTGAAGACTGCGCCCATGATTTCGCCTTTCAGTTTGCCCTCGTTATGCCGGTCACTGTTTCGTTAGTGCCGGTGACTACCAAGTGTTCAGACCGATCTTAAGACACCAGGGCTGGAATGATATGCAAATCCCAGTGACAGCAAGTGCGAAGACTACCCACGCTATTACTCGTTGCCTTTGACTTCGATAGATAGACAAGCCGATGATGGCGAGAGCGAGCGGAATGACGCCAAAGCACCACAGGCGTTCTCTGTGGAATGGCCATTGGCAGGAAATGCGCGGCACAATCGCGTTGACTGCGAAATAGTAAACCAGAACGCTCCAGAGCCAGACCTTGTCCATTTCACTCCACCTTACAGGTAAGTTGAACGCATTGATTCCCTTAGCGGTTGGTTATGTCGCCTTTCGTTTCGCCAGTGTCGGCCGTGCCAGGTTGTCCGGCGTCGGTTCGGGCGGTTTTGCGTCTGGGTCGGCCACCAGCCGAAGTCCAAAGTAGGAGGCGAGCCGGACGGCCTTGTCGAGTCGAACGGAAGCCGCGCCCCGAGCAAAGCGCCCAAGAGTCGCTTCGTCTATCTCGGTTGCCTTGCTGATTCGGTAGTACGTCAAGCCGCTTCGGCGGATTGCGGCCCGTAGCACGTCGGTCAACGTCGGTTGTGGTTTGCTCTTGCTCATGCCAGGATTATTTCAAGTATCGTTGTTTTAGTCAAGCGGCCTTTGCTGTCGTCCGTCTTTTCT
>CAYWGR010000005.1:59902-61226 GCA_964458015.1 uncultured Planctomycetaceae bacterium | reverse complement strand
AGATGCTGTCTCCGGTTCCAGATTCTGTGCCGCGTGCCAGTTGAAGAACGAGGAGAAGAAGAAACAGACCCAGTTGGAACGAATTGCCACCATCGACAAGGTTTGGCGTGGCGAGACCGTCAAGTGGAATGACATCCAACCACCGAAGAAATACCACGGTGCCACTTGGAGCACGCTTTCACCTGCCGTGCAAAATCAGGTTACGCCCTTCATTGCTGGCGATGCCGACCTGCTGACATTCATTGGTTGCCCCGGTGCCGGTAAGACCTGGGCGGCCTGGGCGGCGGTCGGCGTCTTCTTGGTAAATCACACGGAGAGGTATCTTTACAACCACGACTATCATGGCAATCACTTCTTCACGAACTGGTACAGTATCAATCAGGCTGCAAGGGATAGCCGTCTGTTCGGTGAGGAAGGCGAAGACAACCGAGCGTGGCTAAATCGGCTGGCAGTTGCCGAGTTGCTGGTCATCGACGAGTTCGCCACCGCTCGCCCCTACGAAGCAGAATTTATGGACGTGATGCGTGTCATCCACTATCGCTTCGACAACGGCTTGCCGACCATCCTGATTACGACGAAGAGCGAGCAACAAATACCAGAAATCATCGGCGAAGCAATGGTCAGCCGCATGAACTCCGGCATCATGGTGCGAATGCAAGGCCGCGACCGCCGAATTCGCACATAAGCCGTTGCTTGGTGCAAATGGGGAACCAGCCTAACGACCATACTGGGTCGGAATTCATTACAAGGAGCGGACGTTGCCGCAGGCAACGGTCGAACCTCAAGCCAGCCGCCCCGGCTGGCTATCCCCATATACGACAAACGTCATCGGCTCTACACGAAAGCAAATCCGCTTGCGGCACGATGCAAGATTGTCGAGATGCCATCGCCAGAATACGGCGGGATTTTCCACAGTTCAGAACCACCCGTAAAACGAACACTGGCAGAAGTGGTTTGGGCGGTAAATGCCTATATGTACGCCTGACGGTCTGCTGCCGAAAAGACTGTTTCATCACAAAATCGCCAAGGGGATATTATCCTATAGGAGTGGGGATATACGGTAACTATGCTCGGGACTGTTTTGAAGTTTCCTTCCGGGCATCGGGTTTGTCTCTGGCTCGAATATATTTTCCGCGTACGCGAGACCCCTTGGTATTACTGTGGGGGGGTATGGAGAATGCAGGCGGAAATTGCGATGAAAGGCTTTCCGTTGTTCGTCGTTGCGGCCTGCGATTCGGCGGCTTCCAATGCCTCACGTCCGGCTACGATTCAGAGAAAAGAAAGAGAAACACGTCGGAATGGTTTTCCGGGGTTTGTCTCATGC
>CAYWGR010000005.1:0-59892 GCA_964458015.1 uncultured Planctomycetaceae bacterium | reverse complement strand
GGCCGATCTATCAGACGCTTGACCTGTGTCTTGCTCCATTCGCTTCCGGTTAGCCGAGTGCGGAATCCCTGCTCGTTGAGGGTGTTTGCAATTCTCTGAAACGATAGCCCCTGGTCGCGGAGGTTGCGCACGAGGGGTCGGACCTCGTCGTAGGCGGCGACGGCGACCTCGGAGTTTCGCTGCGTTGCCCGTTGCCGGGCCTCTTCCTGCTTTTCCTTCCATGCTTCTTTGTTCCGAAACGTTGCCGGGCCAAGCAGCCCGCCACGGGCCTTGTACGCAGCGAGGGCGTTCTTCGTGCGTTCGGAAACCAGCCGGGCCTCCTCTTCGGCAACGGCCGCGAGGATGTGAATCGTAAGCCTTGAAGCGGTGGGGCTATCACAAGCTATGAAATCGAGGCCGGATTCCATCAAAGTGCTCGTGAGCCAGACATTTCGGGCAAGTCGGTCCAACTTAGCGATGACCAATGTCGCCCACGAACGGTTGGCGTGCATGATGGCCCGCATGATTTCCGGCCGGCGGCAGTCTTTGCCGGTCTCGATCTCTTGGTACTCGCCAATAATTTCACCATCACGTTCTTTCACGTAGGCTTCGGCCGCTGCCTTTTGTGCCTCAAGTCCCAGACCACTCTGGCGTTGTTGCTTCGTACTAACACGATAATAGACGACATACTTGTTGTTGCCGCCTTGCTTCTGCTTTCGGGCTTTTCCGAACCGATTCGTGACCATCGAACATAACTTTTCCAGACCGTTCATCTGACATTCTCCAGCGAGGCGATACAAATCAAAAATATCCATCGCAAACGTGTTACCCTTCCATTGAAACACGCCTCGTTTGTCGCAACAATAATCTCGTCGGGGAATGAGTGGATCTGGTCAGCAGGGTGGTCTCTACTTTCCCTCCTCCCTCTGCTGCATCCAACGAATCGCCCAATCTAGACCTGAACTACCGCGACCAGGGGACTTTGACGAAATGAGGAGCCGGAGTATCCTATGATCTGTGTTTGTCGTAACTCCTTTCACAATATTGGTGAAGATGCGCATCGCTGACCTTCTCGCTAATGCTTTATACCTTCCTTCGCTTAGCCAGTAGGCTGGCTTCCTAAAGCAGCTAATTTCTCTAGATTTAACTCTTCTGATGGAAATCATATGCAGCTAACAGCTTTTAACCGACTTGATCTTGCTACGAAGGCTGGCGGAATGCAGCTTCTGCCCGAAAATGCGGATTACTATGTGGAGATGATACGAATTAGTGCCTTGGTTGGGGCTCTCCCGATGACGGCGGCGAAATTGCCTCCAATATTGGACAACCATTGGAGACAATGGATCAATTCCGGAGAGCCAATGGCCAATACACCGGAGATGGCTGGCGACCCACATGAAGGTCTTTTTGTTGCCGAGATTCCATGCTATGGGGGCGGTTACCTCACGATTCCCTCGGACAGCCCAGGAGATCCCTTTGTAGTTGAGTGTCTATTGGAAGCAGCGTTACTCAATAATGATGCCATTGACTCTGGGTTCAAGCAAAGCGTTGCTGAGCTTGCATTGACGGGACTTTGGATTAGCGATCAGTGCCTCCGCAGAGGTGGTCTCAATCGTTCTACTGTCCCTGGTACCACCAAGGACAATAAGATTCGCTGGCCAAACAAAGACACTGCGAGAAAACTCCAAGCTGCCGTGACCTTTGCCGTCCACGATGTTAAAGAAGCCCTGGAGGCGTTTGGGCTAGGAACAAGCGGCATAAGCGAACTCAGTTTTACGCCGAATGCAGTCAGTGCGACGTACTCAAGCCCGAGCGCTAACCCAGTACGACGTCGTCCGTTACTGACAATTGGCGACACTCTTGTTGTTATTTCGCCAACAACAGTATTAATTGCCGTTAGAGACGCCATCCTCGAACTGGCAAAGCGTTATCAAGTTACCGGTCAACTCATGACTGGCTACCGTGACGCTGTCGGTCGACGAATTGACAGTTGTGCTGATTTGCTGAGATGGCAACGACTTGGAGGAACCATCTCCACAATCAACGGTACATGTATCCTTGAGTCATTCTACCAATTTGACTGCGACAAAGCTGCTGCGGTGTTTGTCATTTGTGACGATTTGCAGACTAATTCGACACACGAGGATGATCGTATATGGAATCTTCAGGCCGTATTCGATGGTGTCGGAGCACATGCTGCTGACATTGAAAAACAACTCTTCAGCATGAATGATTCACTAAGTGATATTTTGAGAGTAGTTGTTGTTCAAGGAGTCGGCCGTTTTTACACTTTGGCTTTAAAGGACCGTGGCGGTACAGGGACTCCGATGCTGTCGCTTTCTGCCGATGAGTTTCGCGTATTTGCCATGCTAAACATGAACGATGAATTGTCCATGTGGCAGGTGGCTCAGGCTCGCAGACAACTACCAAGGTCGACGAGCATCTTTGGCGGATTCCTTGACCACTATGCGCAGTATCGAAATCGACACCATTCGTACTACTTTGGCGATGATGGCGTTCCAGATTGTGTTCTGTTTGTAGCTTCTGGCATGCAGTTACGCATTGATGCGCAGCTTAAGTATGATCCTCACGTTGTCAGTCATCCCTTTGAAAGCAAGTATTGCAAAGTCATCCGTTTAGAAAGCCGTCCTGGGTTCCCAATCTATGCGAAAGCCACCCCGGATCACGATATTGAACTGCTTATCGAAGGCTTACCATTTCCAGTGTGGGTTGTTGCAGCGGCGACATCACAGGTCGCCGTAGATGACTATAGAGAGTTGTTTTTTCATCTTGTTGACGCCACGGCGTTCTGGGTGTGGCAATGCACGCCGGCACTCAATCGGCTGGCCTCTCAATCCGCGGCCGACGTGACGACAGTCGCGATCCTCATCAGACTGGCAGAGCCAGATGCGTGGTTCGTTGCAAAGCCAATACTTGGTGAGTATGGCATTGTTGCTAGCCATGATAACAGCAAGTCTACGATCACGCTGGAATTGGGACCTGCTTTTGCCGCCCACTCTAGTCAGCCACAGAACATTGCCGAGCGAGAACTCGCGCGGAATATTGTTGAACATCTAGCGGGGTTGCTTAATGTCCCGTTGGACGTAGCAACTTTAGATGCAATTGTTGACCAACATGCTCCTCTCGGGATCAAACGCAGGTTCAGTATTGCCCGTGGAATAACGCAGGAGACTCTGGACACAGAGGGGTTGCCACGGGTTCGGCGGATACAATCGTTCGACGAACAGATAATTACAGATATTCTTGGTTCACATCTTCGAGACACACTGGGTTATGGGGTAGGTGAAATAGGAAGTAAAGACCACTCGAAACTGTGTAATGCGTCGGTAGCATTCATTTTCGGAGAGTTCCAATCGTTGGTTTCACGTTTGGCACATCAGGACTTGTTTCGAAACCTTATTGCTCGCCAAGAGTCCCTTATTGCCGACCGTCGATTGCTTGATGTGATTTTGGCAACACATCTTGCCTGTTTTGGGCAGTCGAATGAGATTCTTCAAGAATGCCAAAAAGACATTACAGAAGCCGATCGGTCATGTCTTGCGGGAAGATTTGTCATTGAGTACGTTGCCACACGACCGCCAGCGGGCACGCAGAGATTGTCATTGAGTGAATATGATCGGCTTCTGGCAATGGCCTCTGAAATCTCACACTATGGACGGCTTAGTGATGTGCATCGCTATAAACTTACTCCACAATCATTTGAGATTCTTAAATCAGGGCGGCTTGCGGCATCTGCACCACAATACGAACAGGCGATAGCTGAGTTTTACGAGACGTTTTTTCAGCAAAAGGTTCGTTCGAGCGTTGCAGAATACAACAAGGCCATGAAGATAGGAGGTATTAGTCCTGATGACCCTATGCCTCCGGAGGTTGTTGAGATTGAGAACGTGACGGCCATTGAGTTCGGCTCATCTATCCGTACGCTTCGCGAAATCCTTGAGACAATAATGTACTCACCATTCACATCCTCATCAGGTGTTGGCGAGTGCGATGTCGCAGAGCTTATACGCTACGTGTCATCACATGCATCATGTAATACAGTATCCGTCGCTTCAGCAATAGATGTATTCACTCTCGGTCCACGTGATGACTTTCTCGCACCTGAGAAGCCCTATAGTAAAGCAGATGTGTATCCATGGCGATTCAATCGTGGGCTGTCTTACTTGCGGCGGCCATTACTCAGAGTTGACTCCCGGCTCATGTGGGGACGGCGGGCATTACGTCAAGCGGCCGATTACCTTCTTGGGCTATGTATGAATGGACGCTTGAAGAATGTACGAACTCGGGAAATGCAAGAATACCAAGGAAAGGTATCGAACCGCATAGGGGAACACTTCAACCAAAGCGTGGCAAAGGCATTCGATGGCCACAGTCAATTCGTTGTGAGGAAGAAGATCGCCAAGATCAACGGTCGACGTATAGCTCGCGACAATGGTGAAGTTCTGGGTGACATTGACGTCCTTGTAGCTGAGCCAGACAAGAAACGAATACTGGCATTAGAGGCGAAGTGCTTGTCGCTGGCAAAAACACCTGCAGAACTTGCTAATGAAAGGGATTCGCTATTTGGTGATTTGACGAATCGTACAGGGGACATCGGACGGCACTTAGAGCGTACGGAATGGTTGCGAGTACACTTGGATGATATTCTAAACGAACTAGGACTTGACTTGTCGAATACCCATCGCTGGCAAGTATTCCCGTTTCTGATTGTTGACTCGGATCTGATTTCAACCAGATTATGTAGGCCAGCATTTCCTATTGTGTTATTCAAGGATCTGCCATATGGGTTTTAGTACGTAATAAACCCACGGCCTACGGCCGTGCGACCCTGGGGGCTAAGCCGTTCCGGCGTGCCCCCTTCCGATTCGGTACTGAACTGTTGCGACGGTAACAACCGGGCGGTGTGGCGAGCAAGGTTGGACCGACGAACTTGAACAATTACAGGATAAACCATTGGGGTGAAGGTTGTATCGCCAACACGCCCCGCTTTGCGGGGCAAGCCAAACCCACGCCCTACGGGCGTGGTCGATTAGTTCACAGCGAGATTGTGCCGTTGTGGCTGCGATTGTCTATCGTTTCAATTGTGGGCTCGCGTCACGTCGTTTCGGTTGTGCCATATCGACTGCAATAGACACACGTTACCCTTCCCTGGCGTGATTGAGGATATTATGAAAGACAGCGTTTCCGATATATGTGACGCAGCCAGCCTGCTGCCGCTCCTTGGCAATAGTATCGCTCCCAAGGATCTGTTGGAACAGCACCCGCACATCCGTGGGTGGCTCTCTCAATGCAAGAGAAAAGAAACCACTTTGGCTTTCGCATCGTTGTTGCTTGATGAGACACTGCAGTCCAATTGTGTTCGTCTTGAGGCATTGGTGCATCTTGCCGTCGCGTGCTGCGACGGCGAAGAAATACTGACGTCGGCAGCCATAGTTGCCTGCTTCAATGATCTTGGCAATGGCGTCTGCGGTCGGATGGAGGATCCAGCGGAGGACGTATTTGCCGCTATAGCGATGACGCCAGCCGGTAATTACCGTGTTTTGGAAGGCATTTGGGAATCAGGAACGTTCTTTCTGCAGCGATTATTGGATGTTGTCGAGACCTGGCCCGAGGAGCGTCCGTTTTCATACATCCGAAAACAAGTCTATTCCCTCTTGCGCCTATCGGAGGCGCTGTGCGGCCGCGCTGGAATAGGCAAATACACAGTTGGAGGAGAGACGCCTCTGGTTGGCCTCACCTTGTCTGATATTGGCTTTGTTGATCCGCGTGTTCTGTGTTTTTCAGACCAGGATCTTGCAGGTATTGGCATTTCGCGAGACGATCTGAAGATATTTACCTGTTCTTGCGATTCACTTTCATATGTCCCAGAGCAGCCCATCGAAATGTCGCCTCTTCAGCGATTCCCAATCATTGATTACGGCGATGAAATAGCGTTGGTAATGCCAACAGCGGTCTCTTGTGCGATCCGCTTGGCAACACTGGAATATGTATGTCGACATAATCTGACGTCGGTGTTCGTTAAAGTTATGGCTCAGTCATACGCATCGCTCTTTCGGATGCCGGACTTTCTTGGATCAATAAACGGCACGCATGCACCAATCTTTTTTTCCTATAAGGATACTCTGCCATGTGCTGAGTTCATGACTGAGGCAGATACAGGCAGGTATTTGCACGTTGTTCTTTTCGTCGATACTCTAAATGGCTTTCTTGAGACGGGACTCATGGGAGTTGACTCTGTTCCAGGAGACAACATTGAACTGCTTTGTGATAGAATCGAAGCTGCACGCACACATGCTCATTCGCAACCGCATTTTCGCAGTGGCATAACATTGCTCATTCACTGCGGTATTGGACGAGGCATGTTCCTGCCACTTCCTGAGGACACTGCGGATTGGCGTGTAGAATGCCTATCTGCACCGGATGCCTACACGCTTAGCTTTACCGATCGATTCAAAGCTACGTCCTTGTGGCGTCTTCGCGAAGGGCTCACGCAACTCGCATGTCTCGGAGTGGATATCGATACGTTCACGGGATTGCTAAATCTCGTCGGATGGATATTGTCCAATGACTTCAATCTTGTAGATCATTCACAGGTGCCGAAAGAGGTTCGTCGCAAGGGGAAGATGCACTTGGTGCTTGCACCGAGTTTTGTGCTGAAGATGCGACGAGAAGCATTGGTTAAATCCGAGCGATTACGTATACCAACGGTTTCAGGAGTGGCTGTAACCGTCCGTCGTATGAACGAGAGCTTTTTCCCCGAGGATCGCGACTCTCCGATCTACACAACCGAGTACTACTCGAAAGACAATGGCATTCCATTTGTCTACCTTTCAGACAATCGCGTCTGGTGGTGTGAAGTGATCCCAAATGCCACTGACACGGGAGGTGACTATGATCGATGGCTGATGCTCAGAACCTGGATGAGACGCATTGTGCCGCGGATTGAACCATGCTTAGACAAGAAGTTGCCGAACGTAGTGTTGCTACGGGTCGTATTTGCTGAGATTCCGCCGATGCAGGCGGAGGGAGACGTTCCAACGCTGCAAAGTATCACTTCAGCCATTTCCACTTCGGTGGACGTGTCCGTAGCTACTGCGATCCTTAATGTAGGTGAAGCATTTCACAGGGGACTCGCCAGCCCCATAAATATATCTGAACGAGCATTGGCAATGGCCATCTGCGATGCCTTTGCCAGACTCGCCGGTATTAAGTGGAGCCCAGCGGAGCGAGGCTCTATCGAGGCTGCCGTTGTCTGCAACGATGAGATCCGGCAGTTGCACCACTTCCGAGCGAATCAATTTCGTGATTATGTTCGAAATGACGTTCATCATGAGCTGATTACTATTGATGACATGGACATTGCGAATCTACGGCTCGGAATGGCCTTTCGCGTTGAACCTCGCGATACGGGTAGATTATCGTTGCGAAGCAAGAGGCAATGCACACGCTTATTGAACGCTTTGGTTCGTGACCTTGAGGAGGAACTGCGTTCGACCTTGCGACAATATGATCGTAGAAGTGTTGTTGAGCTTGCATTTCAGAACCATGAACGAGCGGCAATGGACCGTCGTCGCTGGGAAACTACCGCAAGTGCTAATATGGCGGCCTATAGGGACAAGGATGAGACAGCCCGAATCATTTCAGAGCATAGCTTGAAATATGATACGACAACTCACATCTGCCGCGTATTGGTCGAAATCGCATTGTGTGAATGTCCACTGTCAAACGCACTCCATATTTGCCGGTATGAACTGTCGCAATTGCTCGCTAAGCTGCACGTTATCACCACGCTTGGGGGCTGGTCCGATGCGATTCACTTAGATGCCATGCCGCCGACACTTGCGATCAGTCCGCTTGGTGATGTACAGGCTGATACGAGCTATGAATCAAATGTCCTGATGCCGTTTATTAAGCATGTTGGGAGGAATCGAATTAACTGGGCTGTGCAAGACTATGGCGAGAACTTTGTTGCTCCAGAAGCTGCTGGAGCAATGGAACCGAAACTGGATCAAGATTTTATTCGGGCGTGGAACGCTGAATTCGGCTTTTCAATTGATGATGTGCTGCGTTGTATTGACGCGGTTGAGGAACTTGCGATTAGGTGCCACAAGGCGATCCTTGTCATTCGCAGAAACGAATTGCTTGCTGCACTGACACAACATTATCCGTGTAAAGAGGCGGCCAACATCATTAATGCATTATCACTTGTTCCCAGAAAGTCATGGCGTGAAATACCTCCGGATTGCGTAGAAAAGGATATTCAGCCGTGGCGTTATCGCAGGCAGCTATCAACGGTTCGGCGTCCGATCATTCAATTAAATCGCATGAGAGATCCGTTACTCGTCATTGCACCGGGGATGCTTCGCGAATCGATTCGTTATATTGTCTCCAGCTATCATGACGGAGCGTTTCCGGATAGGCATTATCGATCGACGCTAATGAAGAAATGGTCGGGTAAGCAAGCGAGCGTGCGCGGGCCACGATTTGCGAAGCAGGTTAGTGACTATATGCGACAATACGGCTGGAACACACTTCTGGAGGCTCAGGTTACAAAGCTGCTAGAACGCGGATTCGACACAGACTATGGCGACGTGGATGTGTGCGCCTGGAATGACTCCGGGCGTGTGCTGATAATCGAATGCAAGTATCTTCAGTACCACAAAACGCCTGGCGAGATTGCTGAACAACTGAATGACTATCGAGGACGAGTCAAGAACAATGGAAAACGCGATGATCTACGCAAGCATCTTGATCGAATTGAGATTTTAAACCGGTACAAATGCGAGTTGGCGAACATGCTGAAGTGCCACCACGACATTGCAATCGAAGGATGGATCGTTTTCAGAAATCCGGTGCCCATGTTGTACATGTGGAACAAACTTCAGGAACATGTAAAGGTCGCCACATTCGATGATCTGGGGGCTATCCTTCCTTCTGCAAGGTAGTGTTGCAGTAGTAGTTTGCCAAGGCATCACAATAGGCGGCAACTAATCGTCATCCTCGTCGTCTCTGTCCCATACGTCGTTGGCATCATCTCTATCCCATTCGTCGTCTTCATCATCATGTCGCCTGCGCAACCGCTTGCCATCACTCTGGAGGGCGTCTGAATATTCTTCCGACAACTCCTGACAGGTTCTCTGCGGAACGTGAAATACCAGTGTATCGGCAAACATTATGCGAGTGCCGACAGTCCAAATGGATGTGAATAAGTCTTCTCGGATCCGTCCTGCTGGCAGACATCGTCCTAGGCATTCGCAGAATCGAGACCGAATGCCTCGTACTGTTGTTTCCTTGATTGGTTTTTTCGTTGTTGACAGATCATAGGCGAAGTCAAGCAGTTCCAGTGTATCCCCGTGCTTCCGGGCCCATTCCTGTTCCCGTGCCCGTTCTTCCCATTCACTGGTTAGTGCCAATAGTATCGCTAAGAATCTTTTGCTCTTGGTGGTGACTGATCGTGGTCCACGGGAGATTTCGGCCTGGGTGTTGTCATTGTCAAATCGCACTATAAACGTGATCGGGGCACGTTTTCGTTTCGGCGTTGAGGGCTTGGGTGGCCGTCCTAGCTGCAGATCATCAATGAAAGCGAAACCCCCTTTCTGGCCTTCTTGATTCTTGCTCATGTACCTCGATTTCTTGATGCAAGTCGCCCTTCCATTTCTCACACGTGTGATTTTCAGAGTCGTCGGCTCGACCTTGCGTGTTTCAGTGTTAAATGCACTGACCCGGAATATGGTGCCAGGTATTCTTCTTGCCTTCTCCTTCGTAATCCGTCGTCCTCTCTTTGTTCGCGTCTGACCAGCCTTCGCATTTTCTTTCCGAGCGGCCTTTTCTCGATTCAGTTCCCTCCAGTTCTCGGGACCCAGCCTAAGTCGCGTCTTCCGAAGTTTCAATATGTCTTCGCGTGGGAGTAGCTGTTCAAGCTCTGCTTCATACTTGGGGAGGAGAACAAGGAGGGGGGCGTCTTTGTGAATGGTCAGACGAACATGATCTGATACGAGTATATCTTCCTCCTCTTGCAGATATTCGAAGTCCAGCCCCACGGTATGTGCAAGTCTATCTGCGGTCTCTCGGCTTATGGTCGCCCATAACCATTTGGTTATTAGTGATTCGGCCATGGTCTCTTTCCTCTCGGTGTCTCATCCGCTGCTGCGGTATCCCGTGACGAGCTACATGCTACGAAATCGTGGCGCAGCCAGCTGTGAGATGGGGGGGGGCAGCCAAAAACAAATTACTCGGATGACGTCGGCCAGATAGATCGTAACGTCTTTTTCATCAAGATGTTACGTTTGTTTTGGCCAATCCCCCCCATAATTCGAGCCTGCTGCGCCGTAAAGTCCTGTCCTTTCATAGTTTAGCACATAGCGATCAGTAGCTTTGACCTAGGTGTGATTTGCAACTTGACCGACGCTGTGGGGACTCCAGCCGCAGTCAGGTATGGCGAGGGAGACGGAAATCATCCTGGATCAAAACGGATAGACAGTTGTTGCTGTGCGGGCGTTGCTGGTGGACGTTTGCAGATATCTGCGGACACCTGTGATCGTCGTAGAACGTTCCCGTACAACTCAATTATTCAAGCTGCATGCGGCATGGCCGCGACCGAGCCGGCCCGGTAAGGCGGGATTGTTGGAATGTGATGGAGGGTATAGCGATGCCTGTAGCAACTTTTGGCGCGCAAACCGCGCCGAGTGGAAAACACGAAATGGAGTGCGTGCTGGTTGAGGAGATTGCTGGGCGGTTCGGTGACGCCGCGTTGCGAATCGTCTTTGAGGTCATGGACGGTCAATTTCTTGGCTACCAAGCGAGGAAGGTCATTGGCACGAACTTCGCGGCCGACACGACCGCTGGACAGTTTGTCGGTCAGATGGTCGGTCATTCGCTTGGTCGCAACGATCGCGTGGAATTAAATGACTTTCTCGGTCAACGATTCCTCGTGCATGTCGCCGGTGCTCAGATCGTGAAGATCGCGCCGGTCGCGAAGTCGTAGTTTTCGTTTCCGCGTTTACGCCGCTGGGCGGCGACATCAGCCGCCCGGCGGGATTTTGTTAGGTCAATTCAGGAGATACAGGATGGATGATGTTCAGTACGCCGCTGACAAGGCCAAGTGGGTCGAAGCTCTCGGCTCTGTCGGTGATGATGAATTGATGGCACTTGTTGGTGCTGTCAGTGATCGACTTATCGTTCCGAATTGGTTCGATAGAGAAACGCTTGAAAAGGTGCTTGATCGCACCGTATCGCAGGAGAAGTACATGGAGCTTCATGATTTCGTGTACAAGTCTAACTGCGCTAACATGATTTCCGAGGAGATGGAGTACCTCTGGGATATGCTGACCAAGGAAGGTGGTGTCGATTCCTACGAGGACGACGAGGACCGCTAGAAACATTCCGGTTCTGGGTGCCGCTTCTTCACCTGGAACTGCCTGTCGCTCCGGTGGGCATGGGCTCGTAGCCGATGTCTGCCGGAGCCTTTATACCGGAGGATGCGGGATACAAAGAGATCAGGAAAGATTGTTCGTGTGGTCTTCGCGGTTCTTTCACTTCTACTTGAAAGGGTTTTCTCATGTCTCAACCAATTGTCGATGCTTGTGCTGCGTTGTTCGGTTATTCCACGCCTGCTGAAAAGGGCGACGTATCGAAACGAATCTGCTCTCGCGAGGAAATCGTGGGGGCAGTGGCGGTTCCGACGTTCGCTGCTTTCCTGGCGAATCGTGAGCCCGTGATTGCTGAACTGGTGGACGGTTCCGAACTGCTAGATAGGTATCCGACCCGCAGTGGCTTGTCGAAAAGCGTGGGCGATGCTATCGGGCAGAACCATTCTGGTTGTCGGTGCCATCGTTCTCATGGTGGTGCGGTTAAGCGCTGCCGCGAGAATTGCAGTCTGATCCTACAGAAGATCCCCGAGGGAAACCGTGAAGCCGTTGCTCAGGCTAGTGGATTTGAAGATTTGGCGGCACTCGTCGCGTTCGCCATGACGTTGCCCTCGGTTGTAGAGGACTAGGTTGGTCGGAGCCCGGCTCCTTGCTGGGCTCCGAGTCCCGCGCCGTGAACATCCCCGGCGCGGGACTCGGAGATGTGATGGGCGTGTCCGGCGGGCGTGGCGGCGGGTGCGGTAACGGTGGCCGGGGCTGGTAGTGGGCGTGGCCGGCGGGTGTGGCGGTGGATGTGGTGACGACAGGCGTGGTGGTGAGTGTGGCTGGCGAGCGTGTTCATGGCGAGGTTTCGAGGATTCGTGATGGGGAAGAATGAAGACGATGTGCCGTCGCCGGTATTGCTAGCGAAGGCGTTCTTGGAACGTCATTACGTTGTCTGGTATCGGGAGTCGGCGTATCTGCGTGATGGGCACGTCTGGCGCAAGCTGGAAGATCGGGAACTTCGGTGGATGATTGTGCTGTTCGTTGACGAGGTGCTTGCGTGAGTGTTGCGCATCCGAGATTGGTTGACGATATGGTTCGGGCCATCGCTGATCGGAGTTGGATCAGTGGAGCGAAGAATGCACCATTCTGGCTGGATGGTCGCGATGAACCTAACGTCTTAGTTACCCCCAAAGGAATCATGTATGTGCGTGGTATGACGCTTGGACCGCACGATCCGGCGTTGTTCAATCTGGCAGCCACTGACTTCGACTTCGACCCACTGGCGGTGTGCCCTCGCTTCGACGCTTGGCTCGATTGGTTTTGTTGTGGTGATAAATCACTTGCGGCATTCCTTCTGCAGTTCCTCGGTTATATATTGCATCCCTCGTTGCAATTTCAGCACTACCTCGTACTCCTTGGAAACGGAAACAACGGTAAACAGGTTCTGCTTCGGCTAATTGAAAAATTGGTCGGGGGCAATGTGAGTGCGATTCCGCTGGAAAGGATGGGTGACCGCTTCGCGATGGCCAGTGTGGTCGGCAAGGCGGTGAATCTGTGCGCCGACATCGACGATCACGAGAATCGCTCAAAAGGAAAATTGCCAGAGGGGGCCTTAAAGGCTGCAACTGACGGCTCGATGATCGCGGTTGAGGACAAATTCAAGCCGATCGGCTACGCGGTTCTGCAAACGAAATTCATCCTGTGTGCGAACAGGATGCCTTGGTTTTCTTGCCAGAGCGAAGGCACATGGAGGAGGCCGATCATCTTTCCGTGCGATGCTGTCGTCACCGATGAGCGGAAGATACCCGGTTTCGAGAAGACACTCTTCAATGAAATGCCGGGAATCCTCAATCGCGTTCTCGCTGCCGCTCGACATTTGGCAACGCTTCCGGACTTCGAAATTCCGGAACGCTGCAAGGCGATTAACAATCAGTTCCGTTTAGAGCAGAACTCAGCCAAAGAGTTCTGCACAACGCATGTGGTACTCGGGAAGGAAAAGGACTTCGCTCCAGAGATGGAGCTGTTCAAGGAATACGTTCGCTGGTGCGAGTGCCGTAGAGGAAGTCCGGTAGGTTTTCCCCGCTTCTTTCACACGTTTGGCGATGTGTGGAAAAAACAGAAGGATAGCCACGCGATTTACTACACAAAACGTGGGCCGCGAGGAAATAGGGTAACCGGATGGGCAGGTATCCGGGTTGTTGATCCTGCTAATGAAGGTGATGAAGAGGAAGTGGTGGTCGTGCCGACCGAATCGAAACCAAGCAAACCAGAACCGGTCAAGTCGTCGCAATGCACTGCTCTGGCGGTGGTTGCTCCTATACCGGTGATTGATCGGTTACGGGATGCGTTTGCGGCGGTTGAAGAAAACGAAGTAAATCGGTTGCTAGATGAACTACTAGGAGAAGATGGCACGGCGGTACCGATCCAGCAACTACCGCTAGCCGTTGAAGGCGACCTCTTGAGGGCACATGAAGCGGAGGCGGTCGCGATCAATGCAGGAAAGAAAGTCGTGGAGTTGAAGCTGAAACTCCGGAAAGCAGAACGGAAAGCAAAGGAGTTGACCGAGAAAGCGGAGTTGCAGCGGAAGAAAGCGGCATCTGGCAATACGGTTACTGTTCCAGATTCACAGCCTGGTGCATCGCTACCAGTAAATGCTGGATCGGTTCAGTCTCCGATGTTGGATTAGTTGAATACATAAGTGCATCACAGAGGCGGACTGCAATGGATGTGTGCGTAGCTGAGCCCGATCCGATGACCGAGGTACGTGTGTTGATTCGCGGTGGTTGGAAAGAGGGGGCAATCCTCGCTGTGATGCGAGAACACTTCCTCGTCACCGGGTACGGCACGATTGATTGTGAGCTTATGGTGAAAGGCTATACGGCTGCTGCGGCTGATCTGCCCACCTTCGCCCACAAACTCGCGTGGGCAATTTGGCAGGTGAACGATTTGTACTGCTACATTGAAGTGTCGGTGGGGCGTACGCAGTGGGAAGCCGTGTGTTTTCCAGAGATTGATTACAGAGAGGACTTCAAAGGCCAGTTGGAAGATGAAGACAGAGGCGAAGCCGGTGCTGATGAGTTGGTCTAGCGACGCTCGTTGGTGGCGTTAGTGTCGTCGTTGGTAATTGTGTTCTCACATTAAACCTGGAGGTTACTATGAATTGGCACAACCTGTTTAGCACTATGACACATGGCGAGTTGACTGAGCTATGCGAGGCCCTGACGGATTACGTCATAATGGACTATTGGCCCGCAGCCTGGTTCGATTCTGATGGTGATGGTAAGCCGATCTCGCCGGAGGTATACGAACGGTTTCGATTATATCTCCGTACGTGCCGTCAGCAATATGATGAAGTCACAGATCTATGGTACGTGTGGTGCGAGGAAGGTCGCCCGATCAATAGCGATGGAGACCAAGATGAATGGGAAGAGGATGAGGATCAGCAAGAAGACGATGATGATGATGACTGCGATGAAGATGACTACGATTATGACAATGTAGACGGAAGATCATGATGGCTCAGCGGCCATTTTATAAATCAAGGGTTTTACTTGCATGCGTGTCACGGCCATCACGCAAACCGCTGACAAATACTCGCCCTTCGCCAGATGGGAAGTAATCGCAGGTCATTGAGGGCATTCGGATTCGCAGCATTGGAATCGCCAGAGATGATGAGAGATTGCGAATCTGACTTACGGGCGTGGAAATAGCTGACCTCTTTGCAATAAGGAATCACCGCTATGGATATTCACAAGAATCGGCAAGATCGGCTCTTGACCATCGGAGAAGTCGCTCGCCAGTTGTCTATTAGCATCTCAGGGGTACATCGTCTTCGTGCTACCAAGAAGCTTTCTGCCTGCAAGGTTGGAAAACATAGCATTCGTATCAAGGAAAGCGTCGTTCAGCAGTACATCAAGTCTCTCCGTGATAATTGACTTTCAAAGAATTGTTGCAGCGAAGGCTGGAATGTCTATTGGAAATGAACACCAATAGACAGGAACGTGCATCATGGCAATTATCGTCACGTTGATCCAGCCTACGAAGAGCCGCGGTATCAAGTCACAAACGTGGTTCGGTCAGTGGCGCGACGAACGCGGCAAACTGCACAAAAAGACGACGGGCACGCGCGATAAATCGGTTGCACGTACGATCGTGCGCGAGTGGGAACGTCGCCTTGCCCTCGACGCCCAATACATTCATGACTTTGATCGGTACAAACGGTTGACGTGGTCTGCGGTCGTCGAGGAGTATGTCAGTTTGCATACAGGACACCCTGCCACGCTTGATCTGTACCGCCGGGCTGGCAAACAGTTTGATCGCGTGGTGGAAGCCCCGTTGTTGTGCCGCATCACGACCGCGACAATTGAGAAGTTCGCAGCGGCTCGCAGTAAAGAGGTCGAAGAGACGACGGTCAACAAAGAACTACGGCACGTCAAAGCCATCTTGAATTGGGCACACGAATCCGGTCGGCGATACATCCGCGAAGTCCCAGAAATTGAGTTCCTACGAGAAGACGAACATCTTCCCACGGTCATCCCAGTTGTTGACTATCGGAGGATTCTCGCTGTCTTGCCATCGGCCGGCTTGCGGATTAGGTCAGTGCAGTGGTGGGGGGTGATGATCCGCCTGCTGTGGGAGACTGGAGTTCGTTTCGGAGAAGGTCTCAGATTGACCTGGGAAAAAATTGACCTCGATACTGGGGTGTTGATTGCTTTCGGCAAAGGGCGAAAGGAACGCCCGGTGCCATTGTTAGACGATTTTGTGGAGGTGCTGCGACTGTGGAAGTCGCAGAGCACGTCGAAAGAAGTGCTCCCGTGGGGACGGGCACCACGACGATTGTACGAGGACTGGGCGCGGATCACAAAAGCCGCGGACCTTATTGGGATCGTTCCCAAGTCGTTTCGCAGCAGCGTTGCGTCTCAAATCCTCTTGGCCGGCACCAATACAATCACAACCAGCCGCATCACTGGGCACGATCCAGCAGTCCTGAATCGCCATTACGCCAACGTCGCCGAGGGCCTTCGGCCGGCAATGGAGGCTCGACGCCGGTACAACGATGAGCGAGAGGTAGGCTGATACCACTCCAGATACCACCAGCAGTCTCAGAACGTCGCAAATGCCCTTCTCAAAGGCATTTGCGAAAAGCCCGCATGGGCTTTAAAATCCCGTGCCCGTAACTGGGCGTGCGGGTTCGATTCCCGCCTCGGCTACCTTGCTACTAAAGGGTTTACGTCAATTCGTCGCAACATTGGCATTGGCATCTTGGGGGTGAGTGTTGCCACGTGTGTTGTTGATTGCCGTGGTGTTGCCACCAACATATCAACCTTCGCCGTCTCTTGGTCCCAAAACGCAGCGACGTGGGTTCCCAACTGGTTCAAAACAGGTGCTGATTCGTCAAGGTCCCGTTTATCAACTGTAGCGCATTATCGTGAAAAATGGCTTCAATTTCATGACGTTCGAGAGAGATCCGTTCGCAGGCGGTACGAAGCGCTAACAGATCTTCGTACATGTAAAGCGTGTAGGCGGCCTCGATTTCCGACGGTTCCCGTTCTCGATTGAAGAAAAAAGGGTAGCTGGTGCGGTTCCTATACTCGCGGTCATGAAACTGCCGGCGTCCCCGCATATAGAAAACCGGGTTATCACTGCCATAGATAAGCCGGGCCGGGCCGAAAGTCTTTAGGGCCAAGTAATGCACCTCCGGATTCAATACGGCCGAGGTATCGAAAAACAGTTCCGGGTCATCGGCAAGTTGGTGAAACGCTTCTTGGGCATGCGGCAACGTGTAGCATCGTCCGAGATGGGCAATGATCAATTTAATATGGGGATAACGCCGGCGGATCTCGCGAATCTCCGAGATGTTTGCCGGGTGTCCCAAACGCCCGGCCTTCGGCACATGCAGCGTTACCCAACTGTGCCGCTCATTGAGAAGCTCGAGCTGATGATGCGGAAGAAAATCGAAAATGCTTGATTCCAAGTGCTTGTCGCGTGTAGTCGGATCATCACTGATCAACGCATAATAAACTTTCACACCAACGACTTGCGGTTGATCCAATTGTCGGGCTACGATCTCTGCTGACCACTGCGGCCGCACCACAGCAAGCCGATACCAACCGTTTTCAACACATGCTGTTTGAAGATGTTCGTTCTCACGCGCAATGTCAAAGTCAAGATTCACCGAGCCGAAGCACAGGCAGGAGAAGGTGCGCCCGGGAAATACGAGCCCATGACAGCGCTTGGCATCCGCAGCGCCAATAGGCTCGGCCACTTCGTTGACCCAGTATTGGCGCCGTTTTTCCTCATTCGGGCAAACCCGCCGTAGTTTAGGCTCTGTAATGTGCGTATGTGCATCGAAGATTCGCCGGGGCATCCAATTTTCCAGATGCTCATTCCAAAACGCACGATCGACATCCGTGTATTGCCAAACGTAATGCAACGGCAAGGATTTCATTAGCTAGGATTCCTTCCCAAGGATGCCGAATAAGAGGCCAAATACCGTTCCAACAACCCACGGTATTGCATTCTATCAGGCCCCGGGACAGCCATGCGGCATACCGGCGACCATTGCCGAGCGATTTTTACGAGATCGTCTCCGTCGCTCAAAATGCTTCGAGCGACCATTGCCGCGCCAAATGCACTGACATCCGGCAAATCCACACATGCAACAGGCACAGCCGTTACGTCGGCGATGATTTGCGGTGTGCAGCGACTACCCGCGGCACTGCCGCACATCAAGAGTGTCTTAGGCGCGATCCCGGCGTCGGCCAGGATTTTAAGGTGTCTTGCCAACTCACAGGCCAACCCTTCAACCACCGCGCGAATGATCTGCGGCGATTGATGTTTCGGCGTCAGTCCATCTAAACGTCCGTTCCTGGATGCGTCATCCCCATCCTCAAGCAGTTGCGGCCAGAATTGCAGCCCCAAACTGCCGGGCGGAACATCTTGAATGATTGAATCGACCAAGCTCGGACTAGCCTTGCTTTGCACTAATAGTTTCACGATCCAGTCGATCATGCAACCGCCCGTACCCAGGGGAATCATCTGTCCGAACAATTCGGGTGCCGGATGCCGGCAGACGAATGCTTGGGGCGCAACCGGACGAGTCAGCTGCGGAGTTGTGGCCAACAGCACCCAGGCCGTTCCACTGCCAAAGACGACGTTACCCGGTTCCACGGCTCCTGCACCCACGGCGGCCGCATACTGATCGTGGATGGCAGCCGATACGGGGATTCCCTGTGGCAAACCGATCCGTGCAGCCACTTCCGATCGCAACGAACCGGCCATGGTTGCCGGTTCGATTAAATCCGGCAATTGGCGATCCTCTAAACCAAGCCGGGCAAGAATCTCCGGATCGGCCGAACGTCGCCAAGGATTGTAGAGCATTCCAATGCCCAACGATGTCGGATCGTGGGCACGCCGGCCGCAAAGTCGTCCGACAATCACATCGCCGACGAATCCCAAACGGTTTGGCGATTTCAACATATGGGGCGATTCCTTGCGAATCCGCAAGATTTGGCCCAACGTCATCGCACTCGATGAATGGCCGACCTGATCGGCCATTACACCAGGCCCAAGCTCCTTGCTCAGAGCCATATCAAAAGGTCGTCCTCGGGTGTCGAGCCAACTAATGACGCGGCCTAACGGACGGTCCTCGGCGTCGAGCAGTTGAATTGCTCCGCCTTGGCTCGATACACCGATCGAGCGGATTGCCTTGGCATCCGTCGCGTGAACGGCTTGGCGAATCGCTGCACAAGCAGCATCCCAAATCTGTTCGATATCCTGCTCAACGGATCCATCAAGGCCTCGAAAGCAATCTACCGACATCGAGCTTGTTGCAGCGATTCGACCGGCATCCTCGACAATCACGGCTTTGACATTCGTCGTGCCAAGGTCAATGCCCAGATACATCATTCATACCTCACAGTAGTCTGCGTCGAGCAGATCTGCCGCCATTTTCAATCGCTGCCTGGCATCGCCGAAACATATTGCATGGTGATGCGGCCCGCCTGCCATTGCATAAGCCGAAAGCCACTGCCGAACGTCACGGTGGTTTTTCACGATGCAATGCGGCACGGGCAAATCCGCCACTGGGCCGAACGATAAGATTTCCATGCTGCTTGCAATCAGGCGCCAGCGATCCTTCGGCCCTAGTGTCAGGGCGCACAATGTGGCGGGGCCCGGTTCAAAACCGTTGACGAGCGCTAATTGCCGGCCTTTTGTGCGAGTTATGGGTTCCCGGCGAGCCCGCAAAGGCAATTTGCGATCCTTGCGCGCCATAGCGGCATTGGCTTCGCCCATGTGACTCAACAATACGCCGTTTCCCGCAAAGTCGATCGTAAAAACTTCACTGAAACTGGCGGGCGGTTGCAACTGGTTTAAGAACCACATGCCCGCAGCCCCCACGAGATCGCCCTCGCCGGCAAACCCCATTCCATCGGCCATCAGTCGGCTGACCGCGACAAACGGCAGCGTCTCCGTTCTTTCGTCCTCGCCGAAGGCTAGGAACTGGAAGCTCATGCCATCAAGACGGTAATCGGCTACCATCGAACGCAGCGACGCTTCGGCGCGGGCCGTTGCCTGAAGATCTGTCTCGGTTACATCGTCGGCCACATCATATAGGCGGCGATATTCGGTCGTCAGTTGTTCGATGACGTATTGCGGCGCGAGCGCGGCGCGGCGGTTATATTCTTCGATCGAGAGCGATTGCCAGGAGCACCCCAATGTGGCCGCCAGATAAGTTGTATCGACTGCAAAATCGCCCATTCCAGGAAAAGGATACCCCATGAGCCCTAAACGACAATGACGCAATCCCGCCACGGCCGCGGAAGCCGCAAAAAAATCATCCAAGCTTTGCAGCCCTGCGGAATCCGCTAAATGCGAGGTCACATAATGAAAAGGAACTCCGCTCCGCAGCAAGACGTTCGCCAAATCCTGCGTTCCATGTACGCCATGATTTCGCCCCATTTTTTCCGCATTGTACGAATCATCGACGGCGTGGAGTTCTTGCGTATTCCAGATTAGGATCGGCAGTTTCGTGCGTTGCAAAGCCGGCAGAATGTTCTGGCTCGGCGAATATGTCAAGCAAATAACAAGGATGGCGGCACAGCCGTTCGCCTCGCAATCGGACACAACGGCTTCGATATCTTCACGACGGTAAGCAGCTCGGGCGAATCGCACCTCGGCAATGGACGCGAGCGCGGGCAATATGCAACGTCGCAACCAATCTTCACCTTGTTCACGAAGCCCCGGCGCCAATTGTTCATATAATTCGAGCGTTACCGCCAGCAGACCCACCCGAGGGCGTTTTTGTTCTTGTCTCATGGTTTATAAGTCGCTTTGTTTCGAGGTTAAGCGACATCTACGTTATTGTCCTAGTTGATGGTCACGACAGGCATCCGCCGAACTTTTGCCAAACTTCACCACATCGCACAACGCTGCTTGAAACGCGAACGGGTTGGCTACTTGAATCGCGTTGCGTCCGAAAACGACACCGCCGGCGCCGTCTTCGACTTCGCGCTGCGCCAATGCCAATGCATCGAACTGCGTCGGCAGTTTTTCCGCACCCAGTCCGAACACGGGAACTGGGCAGGAATTCGTAACGGCCTTAAAATCATGGGTATGAAATGTCTTGATGGCATCGGCCCCAAGTTCCGCCACCACACGGCTGCCGATCAACACATCTTGGTGAAGTTGCTGAGGCGTCATTGCGGCATGGCCAGTCGGAAAATACTCGCCGATCACTGGAATACCCAAGGCGTGGCAAGCGTTCGTGAGTTTCGAGAACACTTCCACATTGGCCGCGTCGCGCAGCTCGTCGCCGGTTTGGAGGGTCAACGATACCAATGCGATGTCCATGCCTTCGCGCAGGGCATCCAGAGGATCGAACGAAAAAACGCTTTTCGCACCCACATAGGCAAAATGAAAGCAATAAACCGTATTCCAATTCAACCGCACGACGGCTAACGGACGTTTGACGCCGGCAAACACGTCGCCGCAGTGTCGGATCATGCCCGGAGCAAGCAAAACCGCATCGACTGCCGGGTTAATTTTAGCTGCCGCGGCGGGCAGGTTCTCCATACCGGGAATCGGTCCATCAAACAAACCGTGGTCGATTGCCACAATCACCGCGCGACCATCGCCCATCATGCGTTGCAGGCGAAGCCCGCGTCCATCAAAAGCCATTTCTCACACCTTCCTTAGAATTAGCAGAACCTCCGGACCAAAAGCCTGATTTGGCCCCACATCGCTATTGTCGCCGAAGAAGGCCGAAATTCCACGTTTTTTTGCGCAGTAGTTCTGCCATTCTGCGCACGGGCTGATGCACCGGGAAAGCGGCGATGCCGGCCGCCGTCACCGCGGGAAACATGATCGCCTGCGAACTGCCAAAGAGCATGGCGGGTAACGAAACAGCCCTCCCAAACCGGCAAATCGCGGCTTGGGAGGGCATTCTTTTTTGGGGATGTGATCGGCACAGAACCGCAGTGGAGCGGTAAATCAAGAGGTCACTATCATCCACAATGGACAGTCGGCGTTTTTTACGTGAACTGCGGGATCTTCATCAACTCGCCGTTTTTCAAGGCTGATTGATGGGCAACGATGCCGGAAACCGTTAGATTCAACGCCATGACAATATCCACCAACGGCTTGCGATCCTCCAATATCGCCGTGACGAACTCATTCATCAAACAGCCGGAAGCGCCGCCGTGATGGCCCGTGGCTACGGTCGGCGGGAGCGCCGGCTTCTGCAAGTCAGGCAAGTTCTTTTCGTCGCCGGCATACTGCATGCCCGTCATCGCGCCGCGTTGCCCGCGCACACGGCCGATTTCACCTTCGAAGCCGGGAGTATCCCAGCTTACGGCCATGCGCGACATCCCACCCTCGCTCGTCCGAAACATCGCGATCTCGGTGCCGAACGGATTTTTGTACTTGTTGTTCTCGGCCTGCAACCACGAGATCATACTGGGCATCCCCAAACAGGACACTTCCGTGAAGCTGCCGCCGCTGACACAGCAATAATAGCCGTTCGAGTGGGTGGGATACCATTGTGGCGGCAGGCCCAATCGCCAATCCTTATACGATGGGATCGGGTCCTTGCAATAATGAAAATACTCGCCTTCCGTGTAAACAAGTTTGCCGAACCCGCCGGAACGATATACCTCCCGCATTGCGTGGGCATCATCGTGATACGCGGTCGTTTCGAACATCATGTACTTCTTACCGCTTGCTTTTACCGCTTCATACAGCTTAAAAGCTTCCTCGATCGAACCGAATGCGGCCGGAACAGCAGTGGCCACATGCTTGCCGTGTTTAAGCACCTCGATGCAATGCCGGGCATGGCTTGGAGCATCGGTCGCCACATACACCGCCTCGATCGTGTTGTCTTTGACCAACTCTTCCAAGGATGGGTAGCTCTTTTCGCAACGGCATACCTTCTTCATCTCGTCGCATCGATCGGGAAATAAATCACTGACAGCGGCGACTGTGACATTGGGATGATCCTGAAAGCCGAAAGAAGGGCCAAACTTGCAGACGCCGTTGCCTACGATGCCCACGCGGATCTTTCGATCGCTGACGGGCTTCCAAATTTTCTTTGAACGCTCCGAGGTCTGTAGGCCCGCTTCTCCCAGCACCTTGGCTCCCGGATTGGGAGTTTGTGCTGCGGCAAAGTTCAACATTTCGCTGGCAGCCATTGCTCCGAAGGAGGCGAGGCCGACATTTTGCAGGAAGGATCGTCTCGAAGAAGCCGTATCCATGGAATCATTCTCCAGTTGGCGGGTATTTGCATAAAAAAGCGGTAGGCAAACTGACTTAGCTTTTTATCGCAAAAAACAGATCTTGATACCAAGCATTTTTGCGCAAGACTACAGCGATTCTGCGCAATCGTTACTAAACAATCGGTGGAAAACGGAATTGTCGTGGTTCTAGGTGCGACGGTCTTATGGTGTTTTTCAAGCGACTTCCCCCAGAAGCTGCCGGATAGAACCATGTCGTGCTTGTGGAACAAACCGCTACATCGTCCGATGTTCGCGGCGGTATTGGGCCATCGTTGTGTTTGTGACGCGGCGAAAAACCTTGCCCAAATAGTCCTCGCCGCTGAATCCCGTATTTTCAGCAATCTTGGCAGTGGGCAAATCGGTTTCGGCCAGCAACTGCTTGGCGAACTCAATGCGAATCCGTTCGATTTCCTCGCGAATGGACCACCCCAAGCTGCGTTGGAAGCGGATTTCCAGAGCCCGGCGGGAAATACCCGCATGTTTTACGATGTCCAGGATTTGGATCGGCCGGCGGGCATTTTCCCGAATGAATCGCACCGTTGCAGCCACATCCCGATCTTCCATCGCGATGACATCCGTTGAAAGCCGTGCATTGACCCAGAGCGGATCCGCAAGGATGCGTTGCGGCTCTTTGACTTTCCCCAGCATCATCCGGTGGAGCAATTCCGCGGCCTGATAGCCGCCTTGCTCGCTGTTGAGGACGATGCTCGACAACGGCGGATTGGACAGCTCTGAAAGCACCTGATCTTCGTCGACGCCAATCACCGCCGCATCGTTCGGCACATGCATTCCTCCCAAGGAACATGCTTCGATAACCTGACGCCCGCGAATGTCGTTGCAGGCCATGATTCCCACGGGCTTTTGCAGCGATTGAAGCCATGTTATCACGGCCGGATATTCGCGATGCCAAAACATGACCGAGCGGCTTTCCGGTGGTTGGTAAATGTCGCAATCAAAGCCGGCTTCTTGAAGTCGTTCGCAAAAACCTTCGGCTCGCTGTCGCGACCAATTTGGATTTTTCGAATGGCCGCAAAAGGCAAAACGACGAAAGCCGCGTTCCAAGAGATGTTCCGCGGCCATGCGTCCCGCGCCGTGCGAATCAGGGCGAATTTCAGAGATCCCGTTGATAAAGCGATCATCTCCTAGCTGCTCGTCGGTTAAATCCATGCCGATTGTCGGCAGCTTCAGGGAAAATATTGCTTCGATGATATCCGGTGCAAAGAGCCGACCGATGACGCCGGTCACGCCAAGTTCCCTGAACGTCTCCGTCATCGACTTGGATCGCCTTGGTCCTCGCTTCCATCGAGAAAGCTTGATATCCAATTCCAAAGGAACCGCTTGAGGCATTCCTTGTTGTTCCCAAAATGGGAGAAAAACCCACGAACCGTTATGGCGCGCATATTGCGCAATGCCGCGAAACAGTCCTCGCTCGTATCCTGCGTTTGGACTCATCAAGAGTACAACTCGAAACGGATTCGACATGGCTAATTCTCGTCGTTACCGCACTGCCTCAATTCATCTTATTCCAAAATACCATGCCGGGAAAAATATGAAACAGGATAAGTAGTGATGCTCCTCAAGAAGTTGCTTGCAACCAACCACCCTGCCGATGGGGGTTATGTTGTGAAATTCCACAAAAAGTGCCTATTCCTCGTTGATATGCGTATTTCTGCATTTGCCCACTCGCTGAAAATGCGGCTCTTCCGGACGGCCTCGCCAACACCTGATCTGCGCAATTCAGCGGTGTTTTTGCGCGGATTGACCGACACGGATATACGACCGCCATTATAATCGAGGATGTTTAGGAATCCAGAAGAGGCTTGGCAGGAGAACCACGAGGCCGTGTTAATTTTGTCAGTGTGTTGCTGACACCGGCCGACGGTTGATCATTGTTCTTTAGAGGAGCTTGGATCATGACGTTCTTTTCTCGTTGTTTCGCGTATTCGGCACTTCGAATGATGACGGCGCTAGCCGGGGTGTCCCTACTCTGCTTGGCATCAGCCGCCAATGCAACACTGATTACGGATTCTGTATCTTCCTCTGTCGAAACCACGTATGATGGCAACATCCTGAATAATGACCTCATCGAGGCAGGAAGCAGTGCCCTCGCCGGCACGCCAACGACAACCGGCACGATTGGTGATTCTGTCGTTCCGTCGAGTGTGGACAATTGGGCAGGGTTGACCGACGGCACCATCAGTAACAACACCTG
Source organism: uncultured Planctomycetaceae bacterium (assembly GCA_964458015.1). Lineage (GTDB taxonomy): Bacteria > Planctomycetota > Planctomycetia > Pirellulales > Thermoguttaceae > CAYWGR01. The sequence goes on along the minus strand of CAYWGR010000005.1, from coordinate 34,558 downwards.
GATCACCAATTCCAATGCCGGCGCATCGCCAGCGCCATCAATCACCTACAACTTCAATATCGATGCCAATCCGCTTGGATACAAGCTAACAAGCATCCGCTCGATCTATGGATGGAACAGCTCGGCATTTTACTCCGACCAGAGATATGTGGTGGATATCGCGATGGTTGGCAGTCCCACCACCTTCACCCAGTTAGCTGACGTGGACTATCGGCCCTTTGGCTATAATACTAACGAAGATGGGTCACCCGCGCCGAACTCCAGCCAGCTTACATTGACCGACAGCACAGGAACATTGGCCACAGGAGTGGCCGCTGTCAGATTCACATTCCTAAACAACAGGGGCGGCTACGCAGATCAATATGATGGACAAGTGATCCGCGAAATCGACGTGTCTGGTAGCCCTATCCCGGAACCAAACACAATCATGATACTGCTGACAGGCTTGCTCAGTCTCCTGGCCTACGCTTGGCGTAAGCGAAAATAAACCGTGTCTGATCTAGTGGCCCCAAAACCTCTAGGCCGACCGTTCGCGAGTGGGAGCAGACTGGTGTACCTGCTCCACTCGCGCCCCTTTGAGAAAAAACGCAAAGCAGATCGGTTAGGCAAAGCATGAACATAATCACCTGTTGCGGATTATTGCCGGTGAAAGCAGTAATCGGCGGATTGGCGTTATCGCTGATTGCCGGTTGTGGTTCCAAAGCTCCTATCCCCCTGGGCCAAGTGTCCGGCACGGTGACCTACGCCGGCAAACCGCTCGACCACGGCAACGTCGTCTTCATGCCGGAAAAGGGCCACGGAGTGCCTGCCACGGCCTCTATTGGAAATGATGGTTCCTATCAAATGAGCATCAGCGGCGGCCGTCAAGGCGCTCCACTGGGTAAATTTCTCGTCGGGGTCAAGTGTTGTGAGAAACCTAATGACAAACAAGCCCGCGATATGAATTTCAGACCGAAATCGTTGATTCCCGAGAAATATGCCAATGTCTCCAAGTCCGGCTTGCGGTTTGAGGTGAAGTCGGGCAGTAACCAATTCCCTATAGCGTTGGAATAATACCCATCGCACAAAACACTTGGGCTGCACAAAGGTTGAGCCATGCAATGCTACGAAATACGTTCCCGTCGTTCCACTCGTGCATTTACGCTCGTAGAATTACTTGTGGTCATCACGATCATCGGTATCTTGATCTCGCTTTTGTTGCCGGCGGTCCAAGCAGCTCGCGAGGCGGCACGCCGGGCGCAATGTAGCAATAACCTCAAGCAGATCTCCTTGGCCGTGCTGAATTACGAAGCCACATGGAAATCTTTTCCTATCAGCGTAACGCATTATAATGAAGGCAAGTTCATTGGAACGGGCATGAGTTGGATGGTCGGTATCTTGCCCTACATGGAAAACCAATCTCTTTTCGATGCGCTCGACATGCGCGGCCAAGCATACCCCGACGGCCAAGGCATCATGAATCCCGTCAATGCACAATATATTAAGCGTATGCTGCCGTGCTACACGTGTCCCAGCGATAATCCGCAGAAGATCACGAAAAATAACGTTTGGCTGGCAGTGCCCACGGACCTTGAATTCGCCGTGACCAATTATGCCGGCGTGTTGGGAACCAATATCGACTCTAGCTCGATGTGGGCTTGTGCGACATGCTTGCCTGATTGCCACAATTACACCGCTCAAGGCAAGGCGGAATGCTCCGGAAGTTTTTGGCGGCATAGCATTGTCGCTCCGGTGACCATCGCCAGCTTTCGCGACGGCACCAGCAACACCGTCATTGTCGGCGAAGTCCTGCCGGACTATGACGACTTCAAAGTATGGGCACTTGGGAATGGCACTTATTCGCTGACTTGCCCACCGATCAACTACTTGCCCGAGACCTATGATCCCTGGGATTGGCTCAACATGACAGGGTTTCGTAGCCGTCACGCCGGCGGTGCTCTGTTTGCCTGGGCCGACGGCCATACAAGCTTTGTCAACGAAACGATTAATTTAGTTACGTACCACGCCCTAAGCACGAGGGCCGGCGGTGAGACGGTATCCATGGATCCGTAGCCCTTTTCATTCCTCCCTTTGCCGATTCGCCGGCTTCCGTTGTGAATTTCAGCCGGATATAATCGGAAAGATAGCAGCGATTTTATGATCGGCATTCGATATCGACATGGTTAGTCATCGCCCGAGGATGGAAAACAACTGGCGGTCTCCGCATTCAAGCCACAAGCTTCTTGTGAAAAGGAAGAGGATGCCGTTCTGCGCAATTTGGTCTAGGATTTGCGCGAAATGGTAATTCGGTAGCGGCGAAAGAGGCTATAATCGGTCTTCTAGGCAAACAATGTCGCGATCCTAATCGATGAAAACAATCGGAGATGGCAGTCTGTGGAACTGACGGGAATCGACATTAGCGTTTTCGCTCTTTACATAGTTGCCATCTTGGGTGTCGGCTTCTATGCCTCGCGTTCGGCGGCAGCCACAAAGCGCGATTATTTCCTCGCCGGCGATAAATTGCCTTGGTGGATGATCGGCGGCAGCATCGTAGCCTCGAATATCAGCAGCCATCAACTGGTCGGCATGATGGGTGCCGCCTATGCCCGCGGATTTATCAATGTGGTCTCGGAATGGGGCGCCATTCTCATCGGCATCAATGCCTTACTCTGGATCTTCTTGCCGTTCTATCTGCGCAATGGTTTCTACACTATGCCGGAATATCTTCAGAAGCGGTTCGGCATGGGCGCACGGGTGACCTACTCGGTCTTGATCCTCTCCACCTACGTGTTCGTTGAAATTTGCGGCGTGCTGTATCTAGGCGGACTGGCCATCAACTCGTTGCTGGGCATCCCCATCGTCTACAGCGTCGTCATCCTGGGCGTCTTGACCGGGGCCTATACGATCATGGGCGGATTGCGGGCCGTGATCTGGACCGAAATGATGCAGTTGATCGTGCTGTTGGGCGGAGCGACGATATTAGCCGTGGCCACTTATCTGGCCGCAGGCGGTTGGCCGGCACTTGCCGCGTCCTCGGCCGATTGGCATTTGATTTTGCCTGCCTCGGATCCCGATTTCCCCTGGACCATGTACCTCGGCTCGACAATCTGCATCAGCACATTCTACTGGGCAAGCAACCAATTCATCGTGCAACGCGTTTTAGCGGCCAGAAGCGAATGGGATGCGCGGATGGGCGTCGTTTTTGCCGACTACCTGAAATTTCTGATGCCGCTGTTGATCGTTGCGCCAGGCATTTTGGCCGTGAAACTCTATCCCAACATCGAACGTCCCGATCTCATCTTCCCCACACTCGTTCAAAACTTATTGCCCACGGGGCTTGTCGGACTGGTCATGGCGGGACTCATCGCGGCGGTGATGTCGCACGTTTCCGGAGCGATCAATTCGTGCTCGGCAATCGCCACGGTCGATCTTTATCTTCCATATTTTCGCCCCCAGGCCAGTGAACGCGAGGCGGTCCACTTCGGGCGATTCATCGGAATTGTCTCCGTGTTGCTTGGCATGGCTTGGGCTAATTTCATGATCGCCAATTCCCAACGCCCAATCTTCATTCTTTTGATGGATGCCTACGGCTACTTCGCTCCCGGCATCGCCACAATGTTCCTGCTTGGCATCTTCTGGAGTCGAACCACACCCGTCGCGGCCGTAACTGCCGGCCTGACAAGCATCCCGTTGTCGTTGGCCATCGAGAAAATCTGGCCGGGCATCTCCTTTCCGAATCGTACCGGCATCGTCTTCTGGACCTGCATGGTTCTCTGTACCGTTGTCAGCATGGTTACGACGCCGCGCACTCGCGAAGAACTTGCTGGGCTGATTTGGACTCCCGACAGCCTACAGCTCCCTCCCGAACAACGCGCCACGTCGCGCGGCCTTCGCAGCCCAACGTTTTGGTGGAGTATTATCACCACGGCTGTATTGCTTTTCTATATCTTTTTCCCATAAGCTCGACAACTGCAACCGCAATTGCATGGGAAGAATCGCCGGCTTTGTTCATGCCTCTGCTGGACGATGAATCCATAATTATTGTTGGACGGGCCCTAAATGCAGAGGCGTAGATGTCACGAGAATGTCAAACGAAGCCGATTTTGAAGGTCTTCCATCAATGCTCTTTTGAAGCATGTTTTCGCCTCATCATCCATCTGACAATCCTCACCAGGTACGACCATTGTCTTTGCGGCACTTGCTTGCCGACAGCGATCTCGGCACGGTCTAACGCATCCTCCAAAAGTGCATCGTGCAGAGGACGAATGACAAGCCAAGTCGACAACGCCCATCCTGAAACCTGCATGTCAATGACGTGTCGAAGCAACGTTTTTCCATCGGCAGTTGGTTCGACCTCAAAACGATGCGTACCGACAAACCCCTTTGGCTCGGTGAAACGAAAGCGAATGTCGTGGCCGGGCTGGTAAGATTCAACCGTGTAGCGGATCGGCCCATGCCCACCGATTGCACCCATGCCCAAAGGACGATCGAATTGCATTGGAGGCCATCGGTCGATAGGCCACAGCAAGTCGTTGGATGAAGCGAGGCTGTCGATCAATCGTCCGACGCGGTCGGGCGAAGCGTTTAGTAGCCGTTTGTGGATGTTGATGATTTTCATGGCGGTTATCCAGCCTTGCGTTCAAACGCACTCACGATCGTCTTGGTCGCCATACAACAACCCTAACCAGAGTGCCTTTATGTAAGAATACAGCTCACCCAGAAAAGAGCAATCGCCGTATATGACCAGAAATTGGCCCACCAACAGAATCGGCGGACTTGCCTGAAATCGTTTGGAACCATATGTCTGGCAACAAAATATTCGATCCAAACAGAGGCAAAATAGAACGGAATACAAAGAACTATAGCCGCCGTAGGAATCATCCAATGCAATTCTTCTTCATAGGGACACAACCAAGCGGCTTGTTGGAAAATAGCGAGTGCCGCTTGCATTGGCGTGTCGATGGGTTGCCATTGGCCACCGTTGCCGATGATGAGATCGAGAATCACGAGAAGAAACCAAGTGATCGGAATCCCCACAAGCGTCGATACGGCATTTGCCGCCGCCGTGACTACCAGTGCTCGCCGAAAATGAAGCCCCAGACTCTTTAGGGCGACAAGTGATTCGATGACTACAACGGGCAGAAACGCCAACCACATGAAAGGCCAGACAACTGCAAGCATCGGTATTCCGGCATCAGCGAATAAGACCATTAGCGTGCCATCACGTGGTTGAGGTGGATGTTTCGACTACAGCGTTGCCGATTTTCAGTTCGGTAATTGGCCGACGACGCACCAATCCGAGGAACATCAAAAGCAGGCCGACCACGGATATCCCAATCGTCCAGCATATCGAGTCCAACGAAACAGCTACGTTTGCCGATTGCGTCACCTTGCTGAACGTAACGAGCAGATCCATCATCGGCGGCACTATCATGCAAAATAAACCCAACCAGATCAGCCAGCGGGTTGCTCGTGTTTTCGTTCTCGGCCTGTCTGGATAGGCAAAACGGTGGCAGAGACGATAGAACCACGCCGCCACATAGATAGGTCCGAAGACCGCGAGAAGAGCAAACGGCAGGCCAAGAAAAGCATACTCGTGATTCTCGTGAATCTGGCGGTCCAAGAATTGGAACATCCCCAACTGCTCGGGCAGTGTGGACAACCCAACAAATATGGCAAGGCAACCAATCACACCGAGGACAATGAATAGTCTTCGATACTGGCGGCGTAGACAACTGTAGGCGACGGCAAGGCAGGGAGCGGCAACAAGCAATGGCATCAAGATGACGAAAAATCCGAATACGTCAGACCCATCGCCACTCCATCGCATACCGATAGCACGCCGACCTGCATCAATCAGTTGCCAAAGGCCATAGCCACCTGAAGTGACGATAACGAACCATCGTAGGGCTTCTTTGGCGAATGATTTCATGTTGGTCATAAGCGAAAGCTCCAAGTCACGATTATTTTCCCAGTCCACATCGACTTTGAAATTCCTTGCGGCACTTCTTGCAGCGGAAGAACATCCGACGAGGCCCCCACGGTTTTCCAAAGCGGCCCCATGCCCATCCGCCACAGTTTGGACATCGCCTCGGCCCTAGCCGAAACCAAAGGTAAACGAAGCTGAGAACCAAGCCGATAACGGCCACGATAACGCTAATCAATCCCTCCAAAGTCATCTCCACAGATCTCAATCGGCCTTTCTCGACAGACTCTTTTTTCTTTGCACGCTAGCGTGATGTCGCCATTCTCATTTTCCCAACTTCTCTATGGCTTGCCATTGTTTTCGCCATATGGTCATGTATTGTTGCCCATGAGGGCCTGTTTCGGCAAGGCTATCACCAATCCATTCAATGGTGCCGAGATCGACTGGCTCCTTCAGCTTCTCGTCTAGCTGTTCTTCAAACCTGCACATTCTTTCGTAGCTGACATGTTCTTCTGAAAAACAGATGTTTCCTTCGGCAATGCCTGCCCAAGCCAAACATTTCTCCCAAAACTCGGGGTTGATTGCCTCAGGGCGTCGGTCACGTAATGCTTGGATTTTCTGGCGGATTTCGTCGGAACGACGATTGTACCTGCTCAGCAGAAAAGCCCTTCGCCCAATCCACGTTAGGAGTCCAACGGGAACAATTACGAGGAAGAAGCAGCCGAATAGCTGACGACGCTGCATTTGCATGGGGTTCACTTGGGTTAGCCTGTAAGACTGACCGCCATCTTACAATTTTCGAGGGAAATCGAGCAACCCCCACCTCGAAACGCCTTTATCCTCTTGTCAGATTGACGGTTTTCGACGGGCGGTTATACTCGGTTTTGTTGTCACTGAATCGAGTTTCATTGGCCCTTTGGCAAACATGGTTATGCCAGAAGCAAACACCTATAATTGCGGCTACTTGGAACGAGCTAAGGATTGTTGGCAATCTAACCAGCTATTGGAAGCAGGAAGATTGCAGTTGCAGTCAAAGCATTTGTTGATGCTTGGAATGATGAGGAGTTCTCCGATGCGGCATGGTCTGCAATGTGCCACGAGAATTCGTGACCGCCATGCACAACGATTGACAACCGCCTGACGACCGAGGGCCACCGCCTGTGATTCTCCACTGCGACATGGACGCTTTTTATGCCTCGGTTGAGGAGCGGGATCGACCGGAATTGGTCGGCAAGCCGGTTATTGTCGGCGGATCGCCGGAGAAACGGGGCGTGGTGTCGGCGGCGAACTATGTCGCTCGGCGGTACGGCGTTCATAGTGCGATGCCTTCGGCCACCGCTCGTCGGCTTTGCCCGAACGGCGTTTATTTGCCGCCGCGCATCAGCTACTATGCTGAAATATCCAAGCAGATTCGAGGCGTCTTCGAGCGATTTACTCCGCTTGTCGAGCCGTTGTCGCTTGACGAGGCGTTTCTGGATGTGACCGGCAGTGAACCGCTTTTTGGTTCGGCCTCCGAAATCGGGCAGAAGATTAAAAAGGCCGTTCGAGAAGAGGTTGGCTTGGTGGTTTCCGTCGGCGTGGCTCCCAACAAGTTCTTGGCAAAGATTGCCAGTGATTTCAAGAAGCCTGACGGTTTTTTTGTTGTGGAGCCGGAGCATGTCCAGGAGTTTCTCGACCCGTTGCCCGTCGAACGGCTTTGGGGTGTGGGGAAACAGTCGAGTAAGGTTTTTGAAAAGCTCGGCATTCGCACCATCGGTCAGCTTCGCCAATGGCCTGTCGAGACATTAAAAAGCCGTTTCGGAAGTCAGGGCGAACATCTTTGGCAATTGGCTCACGGCGTTGACGATAGCGCGGTCGTACCGGAGCGGGAAGCGAAGTCGATTTCTCACGAAACGACGTTTGAACGCGACATCGACGATTTGGAGGTTTTGCGCGCTTGGCTTATTGAATTAACGGAACAAGTGGCGTGGCGGCTTCGGCGGCATGGCCTGAAGGGGCGAACAGTTCATCTGAAGGTCCGGTTTGCCGACTTTTCGTTGATCACTCGTTCGCAAACGTTGCCTTCCACCACGGATATCACCGACGAACTATGGCAAACAGCCGACGCAATGCTATGCATCCGGCTACCCTCCAGTCATTTGCCGATTCGACTGATCGGAATGGGCGTCAGCGGCTTTGACACAACAGGCTTGACGCAAGGGCTTCTTTTCGATCAAGATGAGCGGAAGAAACAGACGGATCTGGATGCGGCGACCGATCAGATTCGGGAAAAGTTCGGGATGGGGGCGTTGCGTCGGGCGGCAGCTATCTCGCAACAACGTGATGGCCAAAACGAGTAGTCGTGTTCCGCAAATGAAAAGGGAAGACGACGCTCACAGCGTCCCGCCGATGCTGAGATGAAACGGAATCCCAGGAAAGAGCAACATTATGAAGAAGAGTATGCCAACGGCAACCGCGGCAATGATTGCCGTGAGGAGTGATTTTTTGAGTCCTTGCTTTCGCTGTGCGACGAGATTTGCCAAGATCGTCACCAAGGGGATGAATAGGAACGTCCACTCGGCGTCATGGCTGTTTTGGGGGTAGTTGGGCGATTTCACCACGAAATAGTCCAGGACGCACCAAGCGGCGAAGAAAAACACCAGCACAATCGCATTCAAGAGCAATAGAGGCTTCATGTTGGGACCGAGATTTGACGTTTCCAGTTCGGTTGTGGCATGGGCCGAAGATGGTCCAAAGAAATGTAGGTCATGGCATTGGGATGTCAAACAGGCCGCTATGGGGTGGCGGCAAATTCTACTAGGCCAATTCAATTGACTGGCCGGTTCATTATCCAAGCAAATATCAATAAATGCAAACGGTAGGAAGCTGTGCAAAACACAATGAGGAACAATCAACAAATGTGGACAGCAAACGACATCCGAAAAGCACGACGCCATCTTCGATCCGTCGATCCGGTGATGAAAAAGATCATCGACGCCGTTGGGCCATTCACTCTCGGCCTTGAACGAAACCGCTTTCGGATGTTGATCTGTTCGATCATTTCCCAACAGATTTCCGGCATTGCCGCCGCTTCCATCTTCAGCCGATTGCGGAATTTGGTCGGGCCAGAATTGACGGCGGCAAACCTTGCCCAATTTTCAATGGAAGAACTGCGGTCGGTTGGTCTATCGCCTCAAAAGGCGTCCTACGTTACGGATCTGGTTAAAAAGGTGAATGATGGAACGGTCAATCTTCGGCAGATTGGGCGATTGTCGGATGAACAGGTGGTTGAACAGCTTGTTCAGGTGAAGGGGATTGGCCGATGGACAGCTCAAATGTTCCTGATTTTCTCGTTGGGACGGCTCGATGTGTTTCCACATGATGACTTGGGCGTAAGATCGGCCATTCGAGACAATTATGGATTGAATGACCTGCCAGACAAAGAGACGGCCATCAAAATCGCCGAACCTTGGCGACCTTACTCATCCATAGCAAGTTGGTATTTCTGGCAGTCGTTGGATTTGGAATAAAGGAAGGACCGCATCATGGGAAACGACGATTGGCGAAAACTGCTTTGCCCGAAGTGTCATCAACTGAAGAAGACTTGCACTTGCAAGCCTGAGCCACCGAGCAAATCGACCGTGGTCAAGGTGGGGCGGGAGACGAAGGGCCGAGGCGGCAAGGGCGTTACGGTCATCTCCGACCTGCCATTGGATGAGAAGGGTCTCGGCGAGCTTGCCACCAAGCTGAAGACCCGGCTTGGAACTGGAGGGACGGTCAAAGACGGACGTATCGAAATCCAAGGCGATCAGCGCGATCGGATCGTTCAGGAGATTGAACGGATGGGGTATCGAGCGAAACGGGTGGGAGGATGAAGGATGAACGATGTTTTCTACAGACGGAAAGGGACGAAGGGCTAATCAATTGTTGAATTGTGGACGAAAAGATCGAAAATTGGGAGCCGCAGATGGACGCGGATGAACACGGATAAGTGTTGTCGGTGGCGGGCTGCCGAGCTTCCTTTTTATTCACGAAAAGATCAGAAGGACAAAATCGCGAAAGAAGGATGAGGCAGTACGATGTCGATATTCTCTGCGGACCGGCAGTATGAACGCCCACTCGTACCTATGCAGCTATTTGAAACTGGCCACTGTCATCATCCCCATCGTCGTGATGTTTGTTAAGCCAATGTTTAAGAAGCTGAATGGCAACTTTTCGATTCACAACCAAGATGATAGGCGTGCTTGCGTATCCAAATATGAAAAGGTTCCATGAGGAGCCACCACCGTAGGACACGGCGGCCAGGCTTGTGCAAAAAGCCAATGACAACCTGGCAAGCCAAAATGAATATTCAAAATAGCGTTTTGGTAGGGGATATGACCGCGGCCATGTTGGTTTTTTACCGGCCAAACGATCATGGTTGGTTAGAAGCCAATTGATCCTAACTGTGAGGGCTGATAAATTTCCAGCCATGACCCAGCCCATAGTCCACAGGTCCGACAGGAAGGCGTCCATAGCCTGCACTCCTTTGCTTAATCAAGAATGATTCAGAACAGTAGAACTGAAAGAGGATTGGTGGAAATCCTTTCGCACCAAGAATGGTTATCGCATCGTCCATTCACTTCACAATCATTCAGGTTTTCCAAGTACTGTCCGGAGGTTTTTTATGGCGACCTTTCTGTCACATTTCCTGTTGTGCCGGTGATAGCAGTTTTGCAGGGCGAGCCCCGTCTGTGGCTCACGGAGAAAGGAGAGGGAGCGTTGGTGGCAATTTCTCTGGTTGACGACGCAACTCCTCCGGCTGTCTCACCATCTCAATCGTTTGCTCAAGCCAAATACAATTGCGCGTTACATAGGACGTCCCAGGCGTGAGGGGTATTGTGGGTGCGTATTTCTCGTTGTGAACGGGCAAGATCACGCAATTTCTTAGCAGGTTTGACAGAGAGAACGTCGGAAGATTCGGCGTGGCATTTCAACCTATACTTTCCTGATGCTGTTTCCATTGTCCTCGGGAAAAAGGGGCCTGCCAATGAAATGTCGTTTCTTTTTTCTGGATGTCCTTGCCTTAACGCTTTGTTCTTTGGCTGCGAGTAATCAACCGGCTGCTGCCTGCACCGGCATTCGCATCAAGCCGCGAGACGGTTCGTTGATTGTCGCTCGCACATTGGAGTTCGGCGCCAACCTGCAATCCAACGTCATCGTGATTCCTAGAGGAACGGAGTCGGTGGGGACGGCGTCGGCCGACAAGACCGGCCGTCGATGGAAGTCGAAGTATGGAATCGTCGGGGCGAATATGTTCAATCTGCCGGCCATCTTAGACGGCCTGAACGAGAAGGGGCTGGCGATCGGCATTTTCTACTTCCCCGGCTACGCCAAATACCAAGAGATCAAGAAGGACGACGCCGACAAGGCAATCGCTCCGTGGGAACTGCCCTTGTATCTGCTTGGCAACTGTGCCGATGTGGATCAGGCGGTTCAGGCAGTGCGCACTGTGTATGTCGGCAATGTGTTTCAGAAAGACATCGGCGAGGTGCCGCCGTGTCATTACATCGTCACCGACGCCCGCGGGCAGTGCGTTGTGCTGGAGTATGTCAAAGGGGAACTGAAAATCCACGACAATCCGTTGGGCGTCGTGACCAACGCTCCGACCTTTGATTGGCACATGACGAACCTCTCCAATTACGTTAATCTCACCGCGAACAATGTGCCGTCGGCGGACGTTGCGGGCATGAAGATTCGTAGTTTTGGCCAAGGAAGCGGGATGCTGGGGCTGCCCGGCGATTTTACGCCGCCTTCCCGTTTCGTTCGGGCCGTGGCCTTCTCCCGGGCGGCACTGCCCGTGGCGACGGCTCGTGACGGCGTGCTTCAAGCGTTTCACATTCTGAATCAGTTCGACATCCCGAAAGGTTCCGCGAGAGGCATGGAGGATGGCAAGGTAGTTGCCGACTACACGCAATGGACAAGCGTCTCGGATTTGACCAACCATCGCTACTACTTTCGGACATTCGACAACAGCCGCATCCGCATGGTCGATCTAAAGAAGATGGACCTGGACGCCAAAAAGATCAAGACGGTTTCGATGGCTGAGCAAGAGATGATTGAAGACTTATCGGAGAAGGCAAAATAGCGGTTAGGCAGGAGGCCCGACAAAGAGATCGTCCGCTTTTTACGACCATACGGCATGAGGGTTGACGAAAATAGGAATGACAGTTTTCAGGAAAGCATGCCGCCCTCACCCCCGACCCCTCTCCCGAAAAGCGGGCGAGGGGAGACATGAAAAGCCGTCACAGGCGCGAACTTCCGGCCTAGTGAAAAGAAGTTGCGGGCGTACACTTTTGGGCTGAGAGAAAATGTAGGGCTCAAGAACTCACGTTGCCGACTGGTTCGAGCGCGCCGGGGGCGTCGATGGCGGGCATTGCGGGAATCCTCGCGGGTTCTCGATGGCGAAGCGGCTCCCACCAATGCTGGTAGGCATAGAGTGCGGCGCGGCCCATCAAATGACGCGGCGCAAGAGCAATACGGCCGACACCGTAATCGGTCGGCCGCCAACGCGAGAGCGATTGTGTCAAGGGACCCATGAAATCCAAGGCTTGCACGTCGCCGTTGCGATGAAGTTGTTCCAAGAGGCGGTAGAACAACAGTTGGCCGGGACTGAAATGGGCGAACTCCGGGTCGTAGCCGATTTTATGCACGAAGTACACGCCTTTTGAGCGATAGCCAAAGACAAAGGCTAGCATTCGGTCGTCGAGACGCAAGGCAGCGGTTTCCAATTGGCCCCAGCGTGCAAGCTGTTTGGCGCAAGCGGTGTAGAACTCGAACATGTCGGGAGTGCGGAGGACGGAAGAGCCGGTGTTGCCTTTCCAACCGCGATCTTCGACGTCGAAGGCCGTCTGCAGCCACGGCTCGACCTGGGACTCGGATAGTTGCGAGTTCATCTCGAATTGCAGGTCGCCTTCGGCCGTCAAACGGCGCAGCGAGCGGTGTATAGCTTGGCGATGGTTTTTCGGCAATTTTTTTTCATAAGTATTCCAATCCTGGCGGATCGCAACTCTTCCGCTGCGAAAATGCTCGTGGTAGTTCGCGGAAATGTCGGCGCGACGGCACGCCTCGAACCATGTCTGCCAGTGCGGCAACTCGGCGGCTGTTTCGTGGAACCAAAGCAACGGCCAGGGAAGCCGGCCCGCGGCGGTTAGCAACAATTCCAGCGCGCTATCGGCATCGGCCGCGGGATCCAACAACAGATCGCCGCTCGACATCCACGGATTCGAGGGAAGTTCGCCCGCCGGTATCAACCAGCCCACACGGCAAGGAGTCAACGGCAGTGCTGCGATCCAGCGTTGGCGGTCGGCGATTGCCAAAACATGAAAGGGCGCATGGGGAGCAAATTGTTCGATCCAAAGAGCAAGAATCTCGGCGCGCACGGTTGGGACGGCCACTTCGCTGCGTCGCCAAAGGTCGTCCCACTCGACCGATTTTGCACGTAGCTCTTGGACCGACGTGAGATGGATGCAATGGAAATCGCTCATGCCAGAATCCTCCTTCCTCGAATCCTCATCATTTTCATGCTCAGGTAAATAATGTCTGGTAGTGCTGGGCCGAAAACTCCTGTTTACCGGGCTTCCCGTCGACCAACCTTCGGTCGGTGCCCGGCCCTCCCGACATTGCGTATCTGAGACCCAATGAAAGATGGCTTATTCCAGCGTCGCGGTGCGAAAAATAGTGATTTATCCTGGTTCCCCAATTCCGGATTGGGAATAGGAGGCAAATGCTACACGGCGTTCCGAAGCCGGAGCTTCGGAACGAGGTAATGGCTTGAAGCCGGTGCATTGGAACGAGTTAAAGTCGGCGCGTCGGAACAAGCCGAAAATCCAGCACAATCGCTAGAAACAGAAAGGTTCGCTTGCTATGTGAAAAAAAGCCATACTTGCGAAGCCGCAAGCGGCTAAAAATGGGCTTGTCATAAGCACTAACCACTAGCCACTAACTCCCGATGTTTCACCGTCGAAATTTGATACCGTTGGCCGATCGCGGACCTTTGCGTGTGATGTTCGTCATCACGAGTATGCCTGTAGGCGGCGCGGAAACCGCGTTGGTCGAGTTGGTGCGTCGGATGGATCGCCAACGTTTTTCGCCCGAATTATGCTGCTTGAAGTATTACGGGCCGTTGGGCGAAGTGTTGGCAAAGGAGATTCCGGCCTTCACGGGATTGCTCTCGAACAAGTATGATATCTCGGTGCTTTGGCGTTTGACACGGCTGATGCGCGAACGGCGGATCGACGCCGTCGTGACGGTTGGCACGGGTGGGGATAAGATGTTTTGGGGGCGGTTGGCCGGTTGGCTGGCCGGCGCGCCGGTGATCTGTTCGGCGTTGCATTCGACCGGATTGCCGGACCATGTGGAGTTCTCCAACCGTTTATTGGAGCCGTTGACCGATGCGTTCGTGGCCGTAGCAGAGCCGCATGGGCGGTATCTGGCGTCGCACGAAGGTTGTCCGGCGCACAAGGTCTGCGTGATTCCGAACGGCGTGGATGTCGAGCGGTTTCATCCTCGCTGGCCCGATCAGACATTGCAGCACGAGTGGAATTTGAGCGCAGACACGCCGGTCGCGGGCATCGTAGCGGCGCTTCGGCCGGAAAAGAATCACGAGATGTTTCTCTACGTGGCTGCTCTGGTGCGAAAGAAATTACCGGCCGCGCGATTTGTGATCGTCGGCGACGGGCCGCAGCGTGAGAAGTTGGAAAAGCTTGCACAAAGTTTGGGCATCGCGGAATCGGTTTGTTTTGCGGGCACGCGATCGGACATTCCCGAGGTTCTGTCGGTTTTCGACGTGCTGCTGTTGACCTCGCACATGGAGGCCAATCCGATTTGTCTTTTGGAAGGAATGGCCAGCGAGAAGCCGGTGGTGGCCACGCGGGTAGGCTCGGTGCCGGAATCGGTGAAGGATGGCCAGACCGGTTATTTGGTAACGCCGGGCGACTCGCAACGCATGGCGGAACGTGTGGTGGAATTGATGACCGACCGTCCCCGCGCGTTGTCGATGGGTCGGGCCGGCCGCGAGCAGGTGCTTGCCCACAGTTCGGTCGAGTGCATGGTGCGTGGCTATGAGGACATGATTACGGAGATTTATGGGTCGAAATGCAAGGGAGGGAAGATGCGGGAAAATCGGTTCGCCGAGAAAGTTGAGGCATCGGTGAGCAAGGAGGAAGCGGTCAAGATTTAAGGTTCAATGTTCAATTTCCAATGTTCAAGGTTCAATAACCAAAAAGTGAAAAATCCGTAGCCATTGAACATTGGAAATTGAATCTTGGAATTTAATATCCATCAGGGGGGTGACTTGGCTTGCGTGGCGAAGCCGTGTACGATAGTGCCCTGACAGGTGACGGCGCCTATGGACACGAACATCACAAGGAATTTTCTTGCCCTCGTGGCTCGTTTCCTGAGCGGGGCGAGCGTGCGCTGGATCGACTCGCAGCCCGACACGTGTCAGCGCGTGTACTTCGCCAATCACACGAGCCATTTGGACCCGATCGTCATCTGGTCGGCGTTGCCGCAGGCGGTACGGGCGATCACCCGGCCGGTGGCAGCCAAGGATTATTGGATCAAGGGGCCGGTTCGGCGTTATTTCGCCAACCAATTGTTTAATGCCATTTTGATCGACCGGGAAGAGATCAAGGTGCATCAGAGCCCGGTGGACTTGATTATTCGGGAGATCGGGCACACTTATTCGTTGATTTTGTTTCCCGAGGGCGGTCGAACCGAGGGTCGTGAAATCGGCGAGTTTAAGAGCGGATTGTACTATTTGTGCAAAAAGCGGCCCGAGCTGGAGTTAATCCCCGTCCATATCGACAACATGAACCGCATTTTGCCGCGGGGAGAAGTTTTGCCGGTGCCGATGTTGAGTTGCATTACCTTCGGGCCGCCCATGTGGCTTGAAGCCGGAGAGTCGAAGGTGAATTTCCTTGCCCGAGCACGCGATGCGGTGCGGCGGCTGAAGGAGTTGGAATAGGCCGTGGATTTTTTTGAACCGCGAACGCTGGGATTGATCGGGGCCGTGCTGGTGCTGCTAGGCGTCGCGACGGCTGTGGTCAAGGTATTGAAACGCCGGCCGGATAGTGGCATCGACCCGGCGATTTTGGAGACGTTCAGCTCGCGGGTGCGCGCCTGGTGGATTTTGCTTTCCACATTAGCGGCAGCGTTCCTTTTGGGGCACATCGTCACGGTGATTCTTTTCGGGCTGATCTCGTTTTGGGCTTTGCGCGAGTTCATCACGCTCACGCCGACCCGGCCCGGCGATCATAGGACGCTGTTTTGGGTTTTCTTCTTGATTACGCCGCTGCAATTCGTATTGGTGGGGGCGGGCTGCTACGGTTTTTACAGCATTATGATCCCGGTCTATGCGTTTTTGCTGGTGCCGGCGCGTATCGCGATGGCGGGCGATTATAAGCGTTTTCTGGAACGAACGGCCAAGATCCAAACGGGCCTGTTGATCTGCGTCTACTGTTTAAGCTATGCGCCGGCGCTGTTGATGCTGGAGCTGCCCCCCTTGGCCGAGGGCGAGGCGGACACGGGCGGCAACCTGCGGCTTCTGTTCTTCTTCGTGCTGATGGTTCAATTAAGCGACGCACTACAATACGCTTGGGCACAGATGCCGAGCAAGCATGTGATCGTGCCTACGATCAACGCCACGCGCACGTGGGAAGGATTGCTGGGCGGCATGGGCAGCGTTACGCTGATCGGAGCGATTTTGTGGTGGGCAACGCCTTTCCACGGAGCCAATTGGTGGATGGCTGCCGCGATGTCGGCCGTGATCGCTTTGATGGGTTTTGCCGGCGGCATAACACTATCGGCCATTAAGCGCGACCGGGGCGTTAAAGACTACGGCACGCTGGTCGAGGGTCACGGCGGCGTTTTAGACCGCATCGATTCGCTTTGTTTTGCCGCGCCGGTCTTCTTCCACTGCACACGTTGGTGGTTGGGCTGATTGGAGTCACGTTTTTTGAATCGCACGATTCCCCGGCGGTTGGCCCTGGCGAGCGTCAAAAACCATCCTCTGTTGCCACATCGCCTTCCGAGTGGCGGCGTATGCCACTAAAGAATGGGCCTGGTTTGCCTATTCGCCCTCGACGCATATCTCCAATCGGATTACAATGGTGTCCCCTAGGGCAATTCCGTAGAGGCATAACGGTAAGAGAATTCAATCGAGATGGTGAGTGCATGACAATAGCCCCGCGACGTGTTGTAATCACCGGGATGGGAGTCATCAGTCCGCTGGGCAGCAGCAAAGAAGCCCTTTGGGAGGCTTTGTCGCAAGGGCGCAGTGGGATTGGTCCGTTTACGTTGGATCTATTCCGCAGCCTGCCGGTTCCGTTTGGCGGCGAAACCCCGCAGTTCACGGGCGATATCGACAATTTCGGCCCCTTGGATAAAGAGCAGAAAAAATCGATCCGCAAGGGGCTCAAGGTGATGTGCCGCGAGTGTCAGATGGGCGTGGCCGCCGCTCAATTGGCATTGGCCGACGCCGGGCTGAAGATCGGCGGGGTCGATCCCGATCGGACGGGCATTTCGTTTGGGGCCGACTATATGCTCTCGATTCCCGAGGAGTTTACCGAGGGGATTCATCAGTGCCTGGACGAACAGGGCCGGTTCCAATTCAACCGTTGGGGGACAGAGGGGTTGGCCAAGATGTCCCCCTTGTGGTTGCTAAAGTATCTGCCGAACATGCCGGCGAGCCATTTGGCGATTTACAACGATTTCCGCGGTCCAAATAATTCGCTGACGATGCGCGAGGCGGGGGCCAACGCAGCGTTGGGCGAGGCCCAGCAGATTATTCTGCGCGGCCATGCCGACGTGATGCTCGTCGGCGCGACCGGCACTCGGCTGCACACGATGAAGACCATGCAAGTGCTTCAGCAAGAAGAGGTTTATACCGGCGACGGCGAGCCGTCGGCGGCCTGTCGCCCCTTCGACCGCGACCGCCGCGGCATGGTGCTGGGCGAAGGCGCCGGAGCCGTCGTGCTGGAAGAATTAGAATATGCCAAAGCCCGAGGCGCTACGATTTATGGCGAGGTGATGAGCGCCGCGTCGAGCGCCGCGGCCGGTCCGCATTTGGTTGCCCAACGCGATACGGCGATGCAAAATGTGATGCAAGCGGTTTTGAAGAGCGCGCGAACAAAGGCCGACGACGTGGGCCATCTGCATGCACACGGCCTAAGCACCCGCACGTGCGATATCGACGAAGCCAAGGCGATTGGCAACGTTTTCAGCTCGCGAGCGAAACCATTGCCAGTGACGGCCGCGAAGAGTTATTTCGGCAACCTGGGCGCGGGCAGCGGCATGATCGAACTGGTCGCCAGTTTGTTGGCTATGCAGAACGACCGCCTGTTTCCGACGCTCAACTACACGACGCCCGACGCTGAATGTCCGGTGGCTGTCGTTCGCGACGGTGACGCCAAACCGGGCCATAGCTTCGTCAACTTAAGCGTGACGCCCCAAGGACAGGCTTCGGCGGTGTTGGTGCGGCGGTTTGAATGAAAAAAACGCAGCAACAAAAAGGACATTGCCATCCTGCTTCATTAGCGGGACAAGCATTCGCTTCAACTTGGCCAAGAATGTGCTATCAGTTATTACTGATGGTCTGCTGTATCATTGGAAATGGCTGTCGAAATTAGACCATAGTTTATTGGGAGGTATTTTCGTGCCTTCCACTCGCCACCATTCCTCCCACTGTTTTTTTGTGGTTGGCAGCATTGGTTGTTTTGCGTTTTCTTGGTGATGAGTGATCTTTTCCAAAATTGATCGTGCGGCACGTGACGTTTCCTGGTCTTTGGAGTCGAGCATTTCGATCAATGCTGGTACGGCATCAGGGGCATCCAGAATATTTCCGACATTCGAGAAGTATTCGCCACGATTGTTTTTTATTCTTTCGAGATAAAACGCCGCCTTGGTTTTAACATAGTCTGTTTGTGATTCGTGCGGTTCTTGGTTTCTAAATGCAGTGACGGGAAGAATTCGGAAGATTGCGGGGGCGGAAACAAAATGCCCTTTTAGGACATCGTTATTTCCAGTTCGTGATGTATCCAGAGTCACTGTTACTGTATACTCGCCCGGCTCCGTCAAAGAATAAAACGAGGGATACCAATGTCGAGTTAGCGAAAAAGGAACGGATAAGGTTTCGCCTGGCTGAATATCAACCACCTTGAATGGTCGTGGTTTTGCGGAGGCTTGCCGCCACTCTTTGTTTATTCGTATGGGGGTGGATCCGCGAGAGACATGCAATTGCAGGATTTGTTCTTTAATATAAAACGCGACCTCGGCATCTTCTGCTTTGATATTCAGAAAATGAAAGCTCGGAATACTGACTTTCGCTGAAGATCGGTTTGTAATCTTCAACTTGTGCAATGTTCTTTCGCCAATCTCCCACTCTGCTTTCCCCGCATCGATCGAGAGTATCAAAGGCTGCTGGTTATCCCAGCATACAGCCAAATATGGCAGTGAGGAGATGACTGTAATGACACCAAGACACACAAGATGTGCTTTCATAAACAATCTTGGCATTTCCGTGAGAGTAAAATCTGTGCAAAACTAGATGACACGTTTTCGCCTCGTCTACACTCCTACCAGAATAATCTCTATTGGTAATCCACGATTTCCACGTTGTAGGCCTTGCATGTAAAATTATTCTTGGCGAGAAAGCCTAAAACGGGTCATTGGCGGCCCTCGCTGCCGGCTTCGACACGTTTCGCGGCGATTTGCCGCAATTCGTCGAATAACTGCCGCAATCCACCCTCGTCGTATTCTACAACATCGCCTTGCTCAAGTTGCTCCATTCCACGCCGCACATCTTCACGGAATTCTTGCTGTCGAGTCTGAACATCCTTGAGGACTCGTACGGCGCAGACAACTAAATCTTGCTCTGTCGAATAATTGCCCGCGGCGACCTGCTCTGCAACGAATTGCTCAAGTTCCGGTGGAAAAGGTTGTGCAATCATGGAATACTCCTAAGCAATGAGGCCCGGATAACTCGATTATTATTTTAGTACCACTGCTGCATTCGCTCAAGCCTCGTCGAAGATCCGGTCGAAGCGTTGGCGGGTTTGGCGGGTGGCGTTTTCGAAGTCTTGGAGCAGGCCGGCACTGTCGGGATAGTGCAGCAGGTTGGCCAGTTTGGTCAACTCTACGGGATCTTGGGGCAACTGGTCGCGGGCGGTCGAATTCATTAGGCGCAGACGGCCTTCGATGGTGCGCAGGAGACGATAACTGGCGTCGAAGAAATCATAGTCGTCGGCCGAAAGCAAGTCGGCGCGGTAGAGGGCGGCAAGGGCGGCGAGCGTATTGGGCTGCCGCAGTTCGTGATTGCCTCGGGCGTGTTTCAGTTGGAGCATTTGGACGAGAAATTCAATATCGACGATACCGCCGGGGCCGCGTTTCAAATCACCGGCCGCGGCAGCGGCGTTTTCAAGGCGCTGCCGCATTTCACGCACGGCAGCGGCATCTTCGCGTCGCCAACGATGGGCGAAAGCGGCCTTGGATACGGCAGCCATTGCCGTTTTGGCCGCCCGAGGCGAACCGTAAATCACGCGGGCTTTGCACAATGATTGCCGCTCCCAAAGCTGTCCGCCGCCGCCGGCGAAATAACGTGCGAACTCCTCGAAGGTCGTGGCCAGTGTGCCGCTTTTTCCGGTGGGCCGCAGGCGAGCATCCACTTCGTACAATCGTCCGAGGCCTGTCAGCCGGCCAGCCGTTTTGATGATTCGCTGGCCCAGTTCGCTGAAGAAATGCTGATTCGTGGTGGATTGTGCGCCGGGCCGCCCTGGGAGCGGTTGCGTGTGGCCATCGCCTTCGTAGAGGAAAATGACATCCAGGTCGCTATGGTAGTTCATTTCACAACCGCCGAACTTGCCGAGGGCGAGAATCACCATTTCGCAAGGGCGGCCTGCATGGCGGCCTTCGCCGATATACGGCTGCCCGAAGCGGTCGGCAAGCCGCTCGTATTCGCGCGCGGCGATTTGCGTCAGACATGCTTCGGCGATGTCCGACAGAGCACGAGTCGTGGCTTGGATGTCTTCCTTGGCCAAGATATCGCGCACGCCGACGCAAAGCTGCTGGTCGTTTTTGAAGCTATGCAGAATGGGGTCGATGTCTTCAGCGCCGCGACACAATTCGGCAAGACTCTCTTGCATGATTTCGAGCGAGGGCAATTTGTCGAGCACAAGGCTGTCCATCAAGCTGTCGATCATGCCGGGGTTGCTGGTCAAGATGCCCGACAGATGTGGGCTGTAGGCGCACAATTCGACATACAGATGCAAACTCGGCGGGTTGAAGCTGAAAAGCTCCCACAAGACGCCCTTGCCGCCCAGCGAGTCGCTTACTTTATCGAGATTCACCAACGTGGAATCGGGATCGGCCGTTGCGGCGATGGCGGAGAGCAGTTGCGGCGCGATCGAAGCCAGAAAGTGACGGCATCGCCGCGTCGAGAGAAACCGGATTCGCTCCTCGGCCAACGACATGAGGTTGCGATACGCTTGTTTGACGTCGCGGAAAGGATACTTGCCCAACACTTCGACGATGCGTTGCTCGGGCGGATCGGGATCGAGCACGAGATCCACCTCGGCGCGCGTTTGGGCGTCGTCGCTGAAAGCGTCGTGCATCAGGTGATCGAGAATTTTGCGGTTGAGTTCCGTCTTCGAGCGATATTCCTCCAAAAACAGCTCCAGCGGCGAAAGATCGTCCGTGGCCGCATAGCCCATCCGCAACGCAAGCTTGCGCAGCTCCTCGCGATCGTCGGGCAGCATGTGGGTTTGCAAATCGAGCATGATTTGCAGCAGATGTTCGATTCGTCGCAGGAATGTGTAGTTCTGTTCGAGGATCGATTGTTCGAGATGGGTGAGGCAACCGACTTTGCCGAGTTTTACGAGCGCTTCGAGGGTGTTGCCTGTGCGCACTTCGGGCAAATCGCCGCCATTAAGAAGCTGAAGGAACTGGATGACGAATTCGACGTCGCGGATGCCGCCTCGGCCTGTTTTCACGTCGCGGGCGCCGCCGCCGACATCGAGCGTTTGCTTTTCGATTCGCCGTTTAAGCGCCCGGATGCCGCTGATATCGGCATGGCTCAGGTAACGGCGATAGATCCAGGGCGCAAGGGCTTCGAGGAATTCGGCGCCGAGCGAAAGATCGCCGGCGATGGCGCGTGCTTTGATATAAGCCTGCCGTTCCCAGGTTCGGCCGCGGTTGTCGTAATAGTTCATGGCGCTTTGGATGCCCATGACCATCGGTCCGCGTTGTCCTTCGGGCCGGAGCCGCATATCGACGCGATAAGCGCCGCCTAGCTCGGTTTTCTCGGTCAGCAGGCGGATGATTTCCCGGCCAAGATGATCGAAAAATTCAAGATTGGAGATGGGGCGAGGGCCGTCGGTGCGGCCGTCGTTTTCGCAGAGGAAAATCAGGTCGATATCGCTCGAGTAGTTCAATTCAAGCCCGCCGAGTTTGCCCATGCCCAGGACGACGAATCGAGCCGGCCGGCCGTCGGGTCTTCGGGGCGTCCCGCGCAGGTTTTGAAATTTGCGCCATGCGGCGCGCAAGGCCGCCTCGACGATGGCGTCGGCTACAACGGAAATCTGCTCGGTGACGGTGCGCAAGGGCAAGCCGCGCACGATGTCGGCATATGCGATGCGCAACGTTTCACGGCGTTTGAACCGCCGCAACGATCGCAACACCACCGTATCGTGTTCCACGGCGGCGATCTCGGCCGACAGTTCATTGACCAATGCTTCGCGCGCGACGGGCTGGCCCTCGGTCAGCCGCAGCAGGTCGAACCCTTCGGGGTCCATGACCAAAAGATCGCTGAGGTATTGGCTGGCTGCAAAGATTTGAAGCAACGTGGGCAGCGCCTGGGGATCGCGTTCGAAGAAGGTTCCGACAGCCAAGGGGTTGCGCGACGCTCGGACGAACCGCTCCAGATTGTGCAAGGCCATGTCGGGATCGGCACAGCCGGGCAGATGGCGTTCGAGTTGGTTGCAGATTTCGACCAATAAATCCAGGGGTACGCCGGCGTCGGCCATGCCGTGCAAATTGGCGTGACCGCGCCGCACATCGGCGATCCCCAACCCGCAAAGCCAAACGGCCGCTGCGTAAGAGTCGTCGAGATATTGGCAAAGTGTCGGGATGTTCATAGTCGTCCAAACAGCGTAAAGGCGTCGACGTTTTCGATCGTCACCGGCAGGATGCGGCCGATCAAGTCGGGGGATCCATCAAATACTACGATCTGATCATGCACCGTGCGGCCCATGAGTTGCACAAGATCGCCCTTGGCCGGTCTTTTGCGGCTGGCTTTGCTGGGGCCTTCGACTAAGATTTCCAACGTGCGGCCGAGCAGCGGAAGGCTATCTTCGAGGCAGATTGCATTCTGAACGGCCAGCAAGTCGTTGTTGCGACGACGCTTGGTCGATTCGGGCACGTCGTCGGCGAAAAGTTCCGCAGCTTTGGTGCCAGGCCGCGCGCTGTATTTGAATATGAAGCTGTTTTTGAATCGGGCGTCACGCACGAGATCAACAGTCTGCTGGAACTCTTCTTCGGTTTCTCCGCAGAAGCCGACGATGAAATCGCTCGTAACGGCTGCATGGGGGAGCGTTGCGCGGATGCGTTCGAGCATTTCGCGATACGATTCGACCGTGTAGTTGCGTTTCATGCGTTCCAGCACGGCATTCGAGCCGCTTTGGGCCGGGACGTGCAGATACGGCGACACCTTCGGCAAGTCGCGCATCGCTTGGAGCAAATCGTCGGTCATGTGGTTGGGATAGTTCGTGACGAACTTCAACCGCCGCAGGCCATCGATGTCGTGCAGTTTGTAGAGCAGATCGGAAAGCCGAATCGTTTCAGGGCCGGTCGCATCGCGGTAGCTGTTGACGGTTTGACCGAGCAACGTCACTTCCAAGCAACCGTCGGCGGCCAGGCGGCGAACTTCTTCGACGATCTCAGCGGCGGGCCGGCTTTGTTCGGGGCCGCGTACTTTCGGCACGATGCAATACGTGCAAAATTTGTCGCAACCGAACATGATGCGAACCATCGCCTGATGCCGCACGCGCCGGCTTTTGGCCGACCGCATCGGCACGAATTGGGCAAAGCTATGCTTGACCGACCGGCGATCGCCCTCGGTACGATCGAGACTTATCGCGATGCGCGGTCCTTGGCCGGCCGCCACCTCTTGCAGCAGCGCGGGCAACTGGCCTAAGTGTCCCGGACCGACGACGAGATCCACGTGAGGGGCTCGCTTGAAAATATTCGATCCATCCTTTTGGGCCATGCATCCTAGGATACCGATAATGAGGCCCGGCCGTTCTTCTTTCAACGGCTTCAGCCGGCCCAGGGCACTGTAGATTTTGTCCTCGGCATGTTGGCGCACGCTGCATGTGTTCAGCAGGATGGCATCAGCCGTGCTAGGGCCGGAAACCAACTCGTAGCCCTCTTCGAGCAACTGGGCCGTGACCAGTTCGCTGTCGAGGACATTCATCTGGCAGCCGATTGTTTGGATATAAAGACGTTTGGGCATAACAACCCATTTTAGCAGAGAAGCGGGAGAGAGGAGAGGGGTGGGTGGTGAGGGGAGAGAGGAGAGAGGAGAGGGAAGAGATTCTTGGTTTTTGCGAAGCCGGGGGTAGCTTTTGCCCTGGTTTCCGGGCTTCGGAACGAGATTAAAGGGTAACGGCCGCACGACAACCCTAGAGCTATCTTCTAGCTACTCAGCGTTCTCTGCTCCAAACCGCTCGCCTGGCTTTACGGGATGGCCGCGAAGAAACTCCTCGACGGACATCAATCGCTTGCCTGCCGGTTGAATACTGTGAAACTGAACGGCGTCGGATCCGGCGGCGACGAGGAGACGGTCGCCTTGAGCTTCCAGAACGGCGCCGGGTAAAACGTCCGTCGAGGGACGTTCCACGACTGCAACGGGGCCAAGGATCAAACGGACCGGATCGCCGCCGGCACGATGCCAAAATGTATAGGTTTTCGGCCAGGGTTCCCAGGCGCGCACGTGATTTTTGATCGCAGATGCAGGACGTGTCCAGTCGATAAGGCCGTCGGATTTCTTCAATCGCGGCGCTTTGCACGCCAGCGACTGATCCTGCGGTAGCGGTTTTGCTTGGCCCGAGGCGAGGAGGTCGATGGCTTGACAGATAAGCGGAGCACCAATCTCGGCCAATCGAACTTCCAACTCAGCGGCGGTTTCTTCGGAGCCGATGGAAACTCGAACTTGAGCAATGCACGGTCCGGCGTCGAGTTGCGGGGTCATGTGGATCACGGTCGCGCCGGTTTCGGTTTCGCCGTGATAGATGGCCCAATTGATCGGCGCGGCGCCGCGGTATTTCGGCAACAAGGCGGCATGAAGGTTTACCCCGCCCTGGCGAGCAGAGGCCAACGCAGCCGACGAGAGGATTTGGCCGTAGTCACAGGCTACCAACAAATCGGCCTGAAACTCGGCCAGCCGGGCCACGGCTTCGGGAGTATTGATGCTTTCGGGATCGAAGATGACCGTGTTATGCTGCTGGGCGATATCACGAATCGAACTGATGGGCGCGACAGGACGGCCTCGGTGGGTACGAAGCGGGGCCGTGACCAATCCCACGATTTCATGGCTGGTGTCGTAGAGCGCGCGAAATGTCGGCACGGCGAACGGGCCCGTGCCCAGCATCAATATACGCATGAAATTGAGTGTAGGGAAAGATAGGCAGCGGTGGAAGGGGGGGGCATGTAATGCTTTACGGTTCGGGAGGCTCTCAGTAAAACAATCTTGCATGAATACATATTTTGGGGACAGCGGTTTAGCAGCAGGGCCGCCGTACCGGCGACCTCTTCTAAACGGTTGTGCAATTCGCGCACTTTCCGGGTACTGTTAGCTCCCGGCTAAACTGCTGTGCATTTTACAGTTCGCTGACAAGTCGCCATAAACTTTTGCAGCCCCCTTTACGCTCCCGCCCCTGTCCGTTTTGCCTCTTCGAGGATAAAATACGTTGGCAGTTCGTCGTTGGATGTATGGAGATTGAAATAATATGTGTGCTCTTCCCTTTGCCCATCTGCATTGCCACAGCCATTACAGCCTGCTGGATGGCGCCGGCACTATTCGCGGACTGTTGGAACGGGCGAAGGCATTGGAAATGAATGCCCTCGCGCTTACCGATCACGGCAACCTACACGGCTCGCTGCAATTCTACCAAAAGGCCAAGGATTTGGGGATCAACCCCATTCTCGGGCTCGAAGCCTACATAGCCCCGGGCAGCCGGTTTCATAAAGAGTCGTCCGGCGGCGGCACGAAGGAAGCCGCCTACCATATCACGTTGCTGGCCCGCAACCACGCGGGCTTTCAAAACCTCATCCAACTTTCCTCGGCGGCGTTTCTTGAAGGCTTTTATTTCAAGCCGCGCATCGACAAAGAACTGCTGGCCGCCCACCGCGAAGGGTTGATCTGCCTAAGCGGCTGCGTTTCGAGCGAGTTGAACCGCACGATTCTGGCCGGCGGCGAGGCGAACATGCAAAAAGCCGCCGAAATCGCCGCATGGTTCCATAAGCTTTTCGGCAACGACTACTACATCGAGTTGCAGAACAATAATCTCGAAGTACAGCGCGTGGCGATGGAAGGCTCGATTGATATAGCGAACCGGCTGGGCTTGCCGATGGTTGCCACCAGCGACGTTCACTATATCAACCGCGATGACGCCGAGGCGCAGGATATTTTGTTGTGCGTCAACACCGGCAAATTCCGCACCGACACGAAACGGATGCGGATGGACAGCAACGAGTTCTATCTGCGCGGTCCGGAAGAAATGTATGCGGCCTTTCCTGGCATGGAAGAGGCCCTCAAACGCACCCAGGAAATCGCCGACAGCGTCAACATCGAATTGGAGCTAGGCAAGCGGCACTTTCCGGTTTATACATTGCCCGAAAATAAAACGGCCGAAGAACTGCTGCTCGAACTTTGCCTGACCGGACTGAAGCAACGTTATGCCAATCGCCCCGACCGCTATGCCGATGGAAAACTTTCCGACGAGGTGATGGCCCGGCTTGATCGCGAGTTGGGCGTGATCAACAAACTGGGGTTTGCCAACTACTTTTTGATCGTTTGGGACTACGTTCATGCGGCCCGCGAACGCGGCATTCAAGCCACGGCGCGCGGTTCGGGCGTGGGAGCGTTGGTCTCGTATGGCCTCTATCTGAGCCACGTTTGTCCGCTCGAATACGACTTGCTGTTCGAGCGATTCCTCGACGAAAACCGCCGCGAGGCGCCTGATATCGATATCGACCTTTGCCAACAGCGCCGCGGCGAGGTGATTCAATACGTCAAGGAAAAATACGGCTACGAAAACGTCGCCCAGATCGGCACGTTCGGCACCATGGCGGCCCGGGCGGCCATTCGCGACGTCGGCCGCGCGCTGGGACTTCCGATTCCGCGCGTCGATGCGATCGTCGCGATGGTGCCCGAAGAACTGCACATCACGCTGAAGCAGGCCATCGAAAAAAGCGACGAGCTGAAGAAGACCTACGACGGCGACCCCGAAGTGCGCAAGCTCTTGGACTTGGCGATGGGCATCGAAGGGCTCGCGCGGAACGTCGGCACCCACGCCGCCGCCGTGGTCATCGCCGACCGCCCTCTTACGGATTATGTCCCCTTGCAGCACGTGCAAGACAAGAAGGAAGTCATCACGCAATGGGCGATGGGCGATGTCGAACGCGCCGGCCTCTTGAAGATGGACTTTTTGGGTCTCCGTAACCTCACGATCCTCTCGAAAGTGGTCGATCTGATCGAGCAGACGACCGGCCAACGAATCGACCCCTACGAATTTCCTCGCGACGACAAGGAAACATTCGCCCTGCTGTGCCGCGGCGAAACCAAGGGCGTGTTCCAGCTCGAAAGCGGCGGCATTCGCGATTTGTTGCAGCGGATGAAACCCGACCACTTTCTCGACATCATCGCCACGAATGCCTTATATCGCCCTGGTCCGCTCGAAGGCGGCATGGTTGACGACTACATCGAGGTGAAACACGGCCGCAAACAGCCGGAATACAAACATCCGGTCATGAAAGAGATTCTGGAAGAGACCAACGGCGTCATGGTCTACCAGGAACAGGTGATGCGGATTCTGAACCGATTAGGCGGCATCAAACTGGCCAACGCCTATTCGTGCATCAAGGCGATCAGCAAGAAAAAGCTCGATATGATCGCCAAGTACCGCGAAGAGTTCATCGAAGGCGCACACAGCCAGGGCTTGTCGAAAAAAGAGGGCGAGGAACTTTTCGGACTGATCGAAAAATTCGCGGGCTACGGGTTCAATAAATGCGTCGTCGGCGAAACCGTGATCGTCGATGCGGATTCGGGAGACCGAACCACCGTCGAGGATTTATTCCGCAATCGCAGGGCTTTTCGCATCCATGCCCTGGGCGACAACGGCAAACTGCGGCCGCAACGCGTCGAGGACGTTGTTTGGAACGGCCGCAAAAAAGTCTTCGCGCTCACCACATCGACCGGAAAACGCATCACCGCCACTTCCAATCATCCTTTTTCCACCCTCAACGGTTGGAAAGATCTCGGCGAGCTTCAACCGGGCGATCGCATCGCCGCGCCGCGGCGGCTGAAAATTTCACAAGGCCGGCGATGGCAACGGCATGAAATTATCGCATTGGCTTATCTCTTGTCGGAAGGCAACACCTGCCATCCGACTTGTCTCTATTTTTACAACAATGACCTGTCGCTGATCGACGAGTTTGCGGCGGTTGCCCGCAAATTTCCCGATAGTTCGGCGAAAATCACGCGTCGCGGCGATAGCCGTCGCATGGAGGTATGCGTCAGTACCGGCGCGGACCGCCGGTTTCAGCCCGGCCAAACGCCATGGAACTCCTCTGCCGCAACGGCCGTGGCGACGCCCCCGATCCGGTCAGGCATGTATCGCTGGGCAAAATCGCTCGACCTCCTTGGAAAAAAGGCGACAGCCAAAGCCGTGCCGCCGGTTGTTTTCTCCCTGCGTGACAAAGATTTGGAGTTGTTTCTCGGACGTCTTTGGGCCGGCGACGGTTTCCTGGGCGGCGAGAAACAAATGCCCTTCTATGCCACCAGTTCCGAGCAATTGGCCCGCGATGTTCAAACGCTTTTAATGCGGTTGGGAATCGTCTCGCGCGTGCGCGGCACATGGTTCAAAAGAAAATGTCAAAACAAAATTACGAAACATCGGGGTTATACCGTTCATCTTCTCGGCGGTGAATCCGTACAGACTTTCTTGACGCGCATCGTTCCGCATGCCCTCGGACGCGAAGAACAAGCGAACCGGCTGCGACAATCCATTGCCGCGGTTGCGCCGGATAGAACGAGCAAAGATACGATTCCCGCCGAAATCCGAAGTTGGGTCGATGCCGAACGGGAGAAAGCCGGATTGACATGGCGTCAGCTTGAAGAACAATCGAGCATTTGTATGAGAGAATTCGCGGGACGCGGCACCCGGCAGAAACGCGGCTTTCGACGCTCCACAATCCGCAAACTGGCTGTATTCTTCCGCTCTCGCCAATTGCTGCAAGCGGCCCAATCCGACATCTTCTGGGAAACTGTCCTTCGGATCGAACCTCAAGGCATCCAAGACACGTATGATCTCACGGTAGAACAAGACCATAATTTCATCGCCGACGGCCTTGTCGTTCACAATTCTCATTCGACCGCCTATGCGCTGGTGGCCTACATGACGGCCTATCTGAAGGCCCATTATCCTGTCGAATTCATGGCGGCCCTGCTCTCGAGCGACATCACCGGCCGCAACTTCAAGCGGAAAGACTCGCTGGTCGAACATATCGAAGACTGCCAGCGTATGAACGTCACCGTCTTGCCGCCCGATGTGAACCGATCGAGCGCGGAATTCACGGTGATCGACGGCAAAATCTGTTTCGGGCTTTCGGCCATCAAGGGATGCGGCGGCGCGGCAGCCACGGCCCTGGCCGCTGAACGCGAAGCGCACGGCCCGTTCCGAAGCCTCTTCGATTTCTGCGAACGCCTCGATCCGGGCGCCGTCAACCGCACGGCCATCGAATCGCTGATCAAAGCCGGGGCCTTCGATTCCCTCGGCGGGCATCGCGCTCAATTGTTTGCCGCCATCGATCGAGCGCTGCAAGCCGGCGCGGCCGCCGCCACGGATCGCCGCAGCGGACAAAAATCGCTCTTCGGCGAAGAGGAAGAACAAGAACAAGCAGAAACCGGCTCGACCCATCTGCCCGACGTGCCCCGCTGGGAAGATCGCGAACAACTGGCCAAGGAAAAAGAGGTTTTGGGCTATTACCTGACGAGCCATCCGCTGGCCGAACACGAAAAAACGTTGACGACCTACTGCTCGCATACGACCGTCGATGCAGCCGCGCAAAAACACCGCACCGAAGTGATGCTCGGCGGCATGATTTCGGCCTTGAAATTGGCGCATACGAAAAATCCGAAGCCGGGCAGCCCCAGCCGTTATGCCATGTTCGACCTCGAAGACACCGAAGGCATCATGCGTTGCATCGTCTGGCCCGAGCAGTTCGCCCATTACGAAGAATTCATCAAGCCCGACGCCATCGTGGCGATCCGCGGAGCGGTCGATAAGCGTCCCGGCAGCGAAGAAGCGAACTTGATCGTCAATGAGCTCATGACGCTCGAAGATTTGTGCCGTCGCGGCACGCGCGGCGTCAAAATTCGTCTCTTCGAGGAAAACGACGGCCCGCAAAAACTTGAACTATTGCATGAAATCCTGCGCGGCTATCCGGGCGGCGGCGACCTGGAGCTTACTTTCTGTCTCATCGACGGCACCCGTGTTCCTTGTCGCTGCGATCGCATGAAACTGGACGCCAACAACGGCGAAATGCGGGCCCGCGTCGAGCAACTGCTTGGCCCCGGCAATTTCCGTTTGATCACGGCCGCACCGAACGGAGGAGCCCGCGGGCGTTCTAGCGTAGTGTCTCGTAAGTGACGTCATTTATGCTCGAACGAGAATTTTGCCCCGGAGGGGCGTTCGACAACAGCACAGCAGTTTCTCGTCCCAACGATGAATCGCTGGGCTATTTTCAAGCGACCCTACGGGTCGAAATCTCTGCTGACACTTTGATAAATCATAATCAGTGTGAGACACTACAGTAGTTCACGCCGGGCAAGTTTTTGAGATGCTCGTCTTGGGTCCAGACAACCGCGTCCATGGTCTGAGCTGTAGCGTAGATCAGGCTGTCGGCCATGGGCAACTTGCGGTCAATGCTAATGAGAGCAGCTTTCAAGGCGACATCTTCCGGCAACGCGACAACCTGCCCCTGCTTCATCTGGGCAACGGCCTGTAGAGCTTTGGTTTTGTCGGCAACGAGGTTGACCTTCTTGAAGACCTCGTAGAGACAGATCGTAGGCACAATCAACTCTGTGGTTGCCTCGATGGGGTCCGAGAAGAAGGCCGCATTGGGCCCTGCGAAGAAATACTCGATCCAACCCGAAGTGTCGACGAGGTTCATCACCGGTCGTCCTCATCGCGTTGAAAACAGGGATCGAAGCCCTTCAAGAAACCCTTCATTTCCTGCATAGGCCGAATGGGGACCAATTCGATGCAGTCATCGAGGCTAATCACTTCCAACCGTTCTCCAGGGCGAATATTCATTCGCTCTCGGACGGCCAGGGGAATGACAACCTGAAACTTGGGGGATACCGTGACGGAATCCATGATCGATCTCCCTTCTGTAATACATATAGCAGATCGATCAAGCGATGTCAAACAATCCATTCGGAGGGATGCCGCAAGCCGTAAGTTGTTTGTCTGTATATGCCTTAAATCTTCGATACATACCAAGTACCCGCCAATACAACCCACCCATAAGGACCGTAGTTTCTGAGGACTGGACGTTGCAGGGCAGGCCGCAGGCCAGGCTGTACCTGTCTTCCAGACATCGCACAGAAACGCCCACCCCCAGCCTGCCCCGCAAAAATTGCCAAGGCCCTCCTCTCGATTGCCGACTGACATACACCGGTTTTTTCGGACAATTTCAAGCCAATTACTTGCTTTACCCAGCTTGCCCAATTAAGATCAAGAGAGTGGAACTTTAAGATGACTCTAATCCACGCTCCCGCCGACGGCTTTTACTATCTGTCGCCGGGGGGAGCGTACCGGACATTTTCTCGGAAATCGGAGATTCTACCCATGCGTTGTCGAGGATTCGGTCGTTGGTCGTTGGGGCTGCTGGCGGTCGTTACGCTTTTAATGGGCGCTCCCAAAGCGGCTGAAGCACAATACTCGGCCGCCGGTGTTGCGGTCGATGCCGATGGCGTGCTCCGCACGAAGGTCTTCAGCGATCCGAGCGGGCAAGTGATGAAAGAACGCATTTCGTCCGCCAAGGCCACGCTTGATCCCAAGATCACGGCCTTCAGCAAGCTGCGAAAAGTTTCGCTCAATCGTCTTGAAAAAGCGATTCTCGACCATGAAGGCACCATCAGCGACGACATGCGCTACCTCGCGGGTCTCCAGCGCGTCCGCTATGTGTTCTATTATCCCGACAGCAAAGACATCGTCCTCGCTGGTCCGGCCGAGGGTTGGGTATCCGATCCGTCCGGGCGCGTGGTCGGCCTGACCAGTACGAGGCCGGTGATCCAGTTGCAAGATTTGGTCGTTGCCTTGCGAGCCTTCCCCACCGGCGGCAGCTCGACGCCGTTGATCGGTTGCTCGATTGATCCGACCAAAGAGGGCCTGGCCTCGATGCACAACTATCTCCGCAGCAATCGGCCGAATCCGAACGAGCCGACGCCCTTCGTCGAAGGTCTGCGCAACAGTCTCGGTTATCAAACGGTCACGATCAACGGCGTTTCGCCGAAATCGCGGTTCGCCCAAGTCATGGTCGAAGCCGACTACCGCATGAAGCTGATCGGCATCGGTCTCGAAAAGCCGCCAGTCAAGTTGACCAGCTACGTCGATCGGGCGAAGCCGAGCGACATGGGCCGCAACGCCATGCAGCGTTGGTTCTTCTTGCCCGACTATCAGTGCGTTCGCCAAAGCGAAGACAAGTTGGCGGCCGAACTGGTCGGCGACGGCGTCAAGCTGGTCGGTGAAGACGAAGTCGTCATGTCCGACGGTCAGCGTCGTCAATCGGCCGGCCGCGGAAACAAAGCCAGCCAATCGTTCGTCTCCAACTTCACCAAGCAGTATGCCGAACTGGCCGAACGTTCGCCGGTTTATGCCGAGCTGCGTAACCTCATCGACCTGACCATTGCCTCGGCCTATATCCAACAGCAAGGCTATTGCAAGAAGGCCGACTGGAAGATGGAGTTCTTCGGCAGCGAGAAGGAATTCCCCGTCGAAACCTACGACATTCCCAAGACCGTCGAGACGGCCGTCAACGCCGTTTGGAAGGGCCAATCGCTGATGACGCCCATCGGCGGCGGCGTGCAGATTCAGGCCACCCAGGCCCTCGACTCGAACAACATGCTGGAAGACGAAAAAGCCAAGGTCTCCCAGGTTCGTTCGACCGTCAAGCCGAATCTGGCTAAGGGCCAGTGGTGGTGGGACTGATCCCCACGTGAATCTTAAGCGAACGATTCGATACGAATCGGAGTCGCCGGTGGACGCTCTGGTAGGCAATCCATCGGCGACTCTTCGTTTTTCTTGGCCCGTCCTTCATCGCTATTGCCGATCGTGCAGACGCAAGATCCGCATCAACTCGGCCACGCACGCCGGATTACGGTGCAACTTCTGATGCCCGGAGGGGATGAGCAACTCGCTGCACGCGCCCGCCTGACGCGCGCTGGATATCGGCACTACGCCGTCGCTTGTCTCGCCGGTAAGCGTACTCTTGCCCGTGCCGATGATCGAATGCAATCGAATGCCGCAGCCGAAGGGCATTTTTGCCATTGCCAGAAGCATCGGATTCGAGGGCTCTAAAAGATCGACCGTCGTCGGCCGTTCTTTCCATAGATACTCTTTGAAGATGTCCCGGTTGTTGTCCATCAATTGCCGGTATTGGGTCGTCTCGAAACTGGAGAACCGCACCAAGCTCGATGCGGCGCGCCCTGCAAGCCTTCCGCTCATGCCCGATCCCTTATGCGGTGTCCCAATGAATATCACTCGCTTCACCAGCGTTGAGGGATCGAAGAAAAACGTGCGCCGCAATTCCTCGCGCATGGCCGGCGAGGTGCGCACGGCCTCTAAGGGCTGATTGGCGATATGTTGCCAAAGAATATCATAGGAGTAAGTTGCTTCGAACTGCGCCACAAGCCCACCCATGCTGTGGCCTATCAAAACCATCTGTTCCATCGCGGCATCTTGGTGTTCCGGATCGAATTGCTCCCTGGCCAACAACAGCTTCTCTCGCAATTCGGCGGTCGATATCAGCAACTCGCCGCCCGTCGGATACTCGAAGTACCAAAACTGGTATCGCCGATACAGATCACCCTGGGCACGCAACTCGTTCGCGGTATCCGCCCAGGTCATCGAGTCCGACCAAAGGCCATGGATCAACACGACCGGTATTTTGCCGCGCTGGTAGGGCTCCATCATGATTAACTTCGGCTTCAATTTGCCGTCGCTCGGATTCACAAAACCTTCCGTGAAATTCCGAGGCGACTCCCGCAACAAACATGCGAAGGGTGCCGAAAGGTCTTTTGCCAAACCGACGACCACCGAGCCGACGTGCAGCGAGTCATAAAGACACGGATTATAG